>WRNV01000018.1 GCA_009776445.1 Oscillospiraceae bacterium
GCTCCGCACACAAGTTTTGACAATTGTACAAGTTTTCACCGCAGTACCAGTGCGTTGCCTGTAACCAACCTGTGTTTTTGGATGCCCACTGAACAGTTTCTACTGCTCCTGGAATAATTTAAAAAAGTGCTCCTGGAATAATTTAAAAAAGTGTTGACATAGTGATAGACATATGATACACTCCCCAATAATTTAGACGTGTGTTTGCAACGAGGAATAGGAGTTTTTGGATGTTGAAGCGCTTATTTGCCGGTTTAATTAGCGTCATTAGCGAGATAATTCGGATTATTCGAATTAGTCTCGTAGTATTGATTGGTCCTTTTTGGCAAACCGGCGATTGCGTGTAAGTTAATGTAAAACAAAATTACTGTTTTCGTAACTGCTGCGATTTTCGGATTACAGCGGTTTTTTATTAGGCGTTTTGGAGGAGCTATGAACGAGAATATCGAAACATATAAAAACGTGCCAAAGGGCGAACTGGATGATAGGATGAAGCGGTTCATGAGCGCGATGGATAAAACATATCCTGATTGGGGAATGTGCGCGGTAGTCGGCGCTGTCAATATGTATTACCTTACAGGAACCATTCAAGACGGGACGCTTTTGATTGAACGTGGGAAAAGCGCGACGCTTTGGGTACGAAGATCTTATGACCGCGCGGTCTTGGAATCGGAATTCCAGGATATTAGGCGCATGGGCAGCTTCAGGGATGTCGCCCCGAATTACAAATCTATTCCGGAGACGCTTTACCTTGACATGTCAGAAGCAAATATGCAGTGGTATAGATTTTTAACAAAGTATATGCCGTTTAAAAAAACACTCCCTGTTGACGCTATTCTTCTTAAAACGCGTTCGGTAAAAAGTCAATACGAAATCAAGCGAATGCGGAAAGCCGGCGGCGCTGTTAGCAGACTACTTAGGGAGGAAGCGCCGCTTCTTATGCGAGAAGATATGTCTGAGGTGGATTTAGGCGCGGAGTTGTTTTCGTTGTTTTTAAGAAATGGACATCATGGTATAACCAGGTTTTCCATGCATAACGTTGACCCGCTGCTTGGACATGTCGGATTTGGCGAGAGCACCTTCTATCCGTCGGTATTCAACGGAGCGTCCGGTCAAGTTGGGTTGTGCCCGGCGGCGCCAGTTCTCGGCAACCGCCAAATAAAGCTGAAACACGGCGACCTTGTTTATATAGACGTTGTTTTTGGAGTGGAAGGTTACAATTCCGACAAGACGCAGGTCTATAGTTTCGGTAAACGTCAATCCGCGTATGTGGAAGATGTTTACCGCCACTGTATTGAACTTGAAAAACTGGCTGTATCAATGTTGCGCCCGGGGACAAAACCGTCTGAGATTTACAACGCGGTACTCAAAGTAGTACAGCCAAAGCTTCGTGAGTGTTTTATGGGGGCTGCAGGGCGTACTGTTCCATTCCTAGGGCATGGAACAGGTTTGTATGTAGACGAATGGCCGGTTATTACCAACGGCTTTGACGATCCGCTGGAATGCGGCATGACAATCGCAATTGAACCAAAATTCGGAATTGAAGGCGTAGGGATAGTTGGCAGTGAGAACACATATCTGATAACCGAGCAAGGAGCGGAATGCATGACCGGAGGCATTGAAGAGATAATACTTTGCCCGGTTTGAATATATAAAATAAAAGTATAAAAGAGGAGATTATCAAAATGGAAAAAAACACACAAGCAACAACGACCCCAAAAGAATGGGCAAACTCAACCCCTGCCGGGCTGGTCGCGCTGTCGGCTGCCTGTGTCTGCTTCTTCGCCTTCTTAACCGGCCGCGTATCGACTGCCGCCATGCCGCTAATTGGTTGCTGGCTACTTGGCGGATTTGTTATTCAGGTCGTTGTTGGGCTGCTTGACTTGAAAAACGGTAATTTACCGGGTGGAAATACTTTCCTGTTTTTCAGCGCGTTTTTCATGCTGGCAAGCGGACTGGAAATGTTTTTCAAGTATAACGCCATTAGCGCCGGAGCCCCACTGGATGGCAGAGTGGACGGTTTTGTATGGATGACGCTCGCAATAGTGTTGTTGCTATGGACGCCGGCTTTCTTTGCTAAATTCAGCCTTCTATCCATCGTTGTAGCTCTGCTGGACGTGGCTCTGCCATGTATTGCGCTGCATGACCTCAAGGTGCTGTCGACGGGAGCTGACAAAGTTGTGACCTATATCGCCGCTTGGGCGTTATTGTCATCCGGCGCGGTGGCAGTTTATCTTTGCTCGGCTTTGGTTGTCAATACGGCGTATAAGAAAACAAAGTACCCACTGCCGAAATAATTCTAATTGTTATTTAGAAATTTTCTATCCGTCTTTTCATGATAAACTCGTGCCGTTTCTCACCCGCCGCCCATTCCAACTTTTGTTCTTCGGTTTCCAACAGCAAAGTGGGGACCGGTACGGGTTTTTCGTTTTCATCAAGCGCAACCATGACGACGTATGCCCTGTTGATCATTCTGCGCTCACCAGACAGGTTTTCGGCGTAAGTATCGACTCTCACTTCAACAGATGATCGACCGATGTAGGTTACGCAGCCGATCAACACTATCGTCTCGTTGATATAAGCCGCAGCCTTAAAATGCAGGTTGTCAATGGAAACAGTGATTGTTTCCCGGCCGGAATGGCGCCTTGCCACCACTGCCGCGACGATGTCGATCCATTCAACCAGGCGTCCGCCAAATAACCGACCAGATCCGTTTATGTCGCCGGTCATGATGATCTGAACCTGTTCTGTCATAGAGTCGGATACTCGTTTTATTTTGTTGTCCGCCATTGCAAATGACCTTTCTGTCTTGCTTTCTAACTTAGCGACTTGCTGTATTTACAAAGAACCTGTTCGGCTAAAGTCTGCCAGCATCGCGTCGAATTCCGCCTCGTCGAGTATCCTGACGCTAAACTGGCGCGCTTTGTCCAGCTTGCTGCCAGCATTTTCGCCGACGATAAGAAAGTCAGTGTTTTTACTGACGGACGAAGCAGGATTCGCGCCAAGCGAGAGCAGCTTCGCCTGGATCCCGTCGCGGGTGTAGTTTATGAGTTTGCCTGTGGCGACAACGGTTTTTCCACTGAATGGGTTGGCTATTTGCGCCGAATCGTCGTTTATTTCGTTTATAATGAAAGTAATGTGTTTGAGCAATGGGCGCCAGAGCTTTTCTTCCTCTTGGTCGGAGTACCAGGCGTAGATGTTGTCATTCATAGTCTGCCCAAAATCCTTGAGCTGGGTGAAATCGAAGCCGTTCACGATCGCCTGTTCGAAAGCGTCCCAGTCCCCGCTGAAATATGCGTCCAAAATCCTACCGGAGCTGCGCCCTACCATAGGGATACCAAGGCCGGCGATGAATTGGCTGAGAGTACAGCGGCGGCGCGATTCTATTGTGGAGGTAATGCGGTCAAAGAGCTTTTCACCGAAACCGGGAACGGCGATAAACTGCTCGCGATATTGCTTTAGTTCATACAGATCCCCATAATTCTTTATCCAACCTTTGCCGATAAAAACCTCAAGCCGTTTTTCGGATAAATCGGGAATGTCCATCCGAGTCTTGGAGCAAAAATGGACGAATTTGCGTATCAGCCTGGCAGGGCAGGAAAGGTTCTCGCAATATAGCAGCCGTGTGCCGCTGTCTGAGGTTTTGATAGCCAGTTCGGATTTGCAGCAAGGACACTGCGTTGGATATGACAAAGTACCGCTCTTTGTAATGTTCTCGGCAAGCTGTGGGATTATCTGGTTAGCCCTGTATATCTTCACCCGATCGCCGATCCCCAAGCTGAAGCGATCCATGACGTCAAGGTTGTGCAGATACGCCCGGTTTACAGTGGCACCGTCGATGACGGTGTCCTCGAAGATCCCGGTCAGGCTGACCATACCTGTTCTGGTAGTTGACAGTTCTAAACCGAGGAATGTTGTTTCAAATAATTCGTCCTCCCATTTGAGCGCGATAAGCCTGTTCTCGTGGTGACCTGTGGCACCTAGAGACTGGCCGTATGCCAGATCGTCATATTCTATGATCAGGCCGTCAACCGGATACTGGAACGATTTTGGGTCAAAAAGCGCGAGCGTTTCAAAGATACACGCGCTATCGGCGCCCTCAGGGACGGCTCGGCTTTGTACTACGCTAAACCCATTTTCGTTGAGCATATCGAACTGCCCGGTTTTGCTGGGAGGGCCGCCGTCTACGATCTCAAAAGCGATGAATTCCAACATCTGCTCCTTCGTTTTACCGGCGTCAAGCCGCCTGATGGAACCAGCCGCAAGGTTGCGCGGATGGGAATAGGGTTCCTCTGATGCGGCGTTTACCCTGTTGAAGTTTTCCCAACTGATAATACCCTCTCCGCGTACTTCAAATGGCTCAGTATGGGGTATTGAAAGAGGCACATTGGCCATAACGCGCGCCGAGTGCGTCACATCCTCGCCGATCATGCCGCCCTCGCCGCCTCGCGTAAGGGCTTGTACAAGCCGACCGCCGTCGTAGCGCAGCACCAACGTAAGCCCATCGAGTTTCCAGGATACCACAGCGCCTCTCCCACCGATGAAGCGAACCACTTCGTCAGGCGACTTTGTCTTCTGTGCTGACAGCATCGGTTTGGTGTGTCGAACTTGTACCAAGCCTTCCAGTACCTCGCCGGAAGTTTTCTGTGTGGGGGAACCCGACAGCACGATCCCGGACGACCGTTCCAGCTCAGCGAGCCTCTCATAGAGCGCGTCGTACTCCCGATCAGACATGATTGGATCGTCGCGCTTATAATAAGCGATGTCAGCCACCACAAGTTGGCTAACCAGTTCCTGCATAGTTTCAACTATCTGACTCATATTTACGCTCCTTAACGTTCTGTTTGCTAGTATAATTTGACGCTTGCCAATTGCTATGATAGTATCATATTGAAATAACACAAAAGAGGGTATTTATAATGATTGTAGATTTCCACGCGCATATCTTTCCTGACCAATTAGCGCCTAGAGCGCTGGAGAAACTAAGGCACACTTTGATCGGCGAGTACTTCCCGACCAGCGACGGGACAGCCGCAGGATTAATAGAAAAAATGGACGCATGGGGAATAGACGTCTCAGTAGTCTGCCCCGTCGTCACCAGGCAGTCGCAAGTGAAAAGTGTAAATGAATGGCTGGCGAGCATCCAATCGGACAGGCTCGTCTGCTTTGGCGGGATTTACCCGCATGACAGCGACTACAAGACGGATATTGATTATATAACTAGCTTGGGACTCAAAGGTTTGAAATTTCATGCGGAGTACCAGGATTTCGTCGTTGACGACAAATATATGCTGAAAATCTACGACTATGCGCTGAGCAAAGGGTTGATACTTCTGCACCACGCCGGATTCGACCCGGGATTCCCGCCCCCGTTTAAGAGTTCTCCGCGCCAATTCGCCAATGTTATGAGCGCGATGCGCGGAGGGGTCATAGTCGCGGCACACTTGGGCGGTCATGACCAATGGGACGATGTGGAGGAATACTTGGTGGGCAGCGGGATTTATCTTGACACATCTATGGGATTCGAATTTTTTCCACACGAACAGTTTATGAGGATCGTCGAAAAACATGGCGCGGACAAAATCCTGTTCGGCTCGGACGCCCCGTGGAGCAACGCCAAAACCGAGGTCGAAGCGCTGATGTCCCTCGATCTACCGCAGGAGGCAAAGGATGCCATACTGGGCGGCAACGCGAAAAGGATACTTGAACTTTAGTTGGTCAAAACAACAAAAGACTACCCGTTTATAAATCGGGTTAAGAAATCTTTTGTTTCCTGCTTTTGGGGATTTTGGAAAATCTGTTCAGGAGAACCTTCTTCCCAAATCACGCCGTCTTGCATGTAAACTACGTGGGATGAAACATCCCTCGCGAACGCCATTTCGTGCGTAACAATTATCAATGTCAGCCCCTCAGTCGCAAGCTTTCGGATCACGGCGAGAACCTCTCCGACCATCTGCGGGTCGAGCGCGGAAGTTGGCTCATCGAAGAGCAGTATCTCAGGCTCCATCGCGAGGGCTCGCGCAATAGCGACGCGCTGCTGCTGTCCGCCAGACAATTGCCTCGGCCGCGCGTTTATGAAAAGGGACATTCCAACCTTGTCGAGGTAATCCATGGCTGTCTTGCGAGATGTTTCTTTATCTTTTTTTAAGACGCGGCGCGTACCAACCATGCAGTTGTTTAAAGCTGTCATGTTATAAAAAAGGTTAAAATTCTGGAACACCATCCCAACCTTGGCGCGATAATCCGATACCCTAATCTTTTGTGACGCGATGTCCTCGCCATGAAACAGGATTTCACCGCCGGTCGGTATCTCAAGCATGTTTATGCATCGCAGAAGTGTTGATTTTCCGGAACCTGACGCGCCAATAATACAGGTTACGTCGCCCTTTTTAATAGAGAAATCTATATCCTTTAAGACTTCGTTGCCGCCGAAACTCTTTACTAGGTGTCGCACTTCAAGTATAGTAGCAGCGCTCATCGCCTCACATCCTCCTGGTATGAGATCATTCCGCTGGTGTGGGCAAGTGAGTCGCGGGTAGCAAGGTCGTAGCTCTTGCTACCCTCCATCTTTTTTTCAATTACGCGCAACACCCTTGAGAAGAACAGCGTCATCGCCAAGTACATGACCATCGCAATGGTATATGTCTCAAAATAGCGCCAATACGCGCCAGAAACGCTTTTAGCTTGGAACATGAGCTCGACGACGCTGATTACAGAGAGCACACAAGTGTCCTTGATGTTGATGATTAGGTTGTTGCCTATCTGAGGCATTATGTTCCTCAACGCCTGCGGCATTATAACGCTCGTCATCGTTTGGAAATGAGTCATGCCAATGGCTTTAGCGCCTTCGGTCTGACCGGGGTCGATAGACAGTATTCCGCCGCGCACAGTTTCAGCCATATAGGCGCCTGTGTTTATCGATACGATCAGAAACGCCGCCGGCCACATCATCATAAACACGCCGAGCATCCTTAGTCCGTAATAAATAAACATCGCTTGTGCCATCATTGGAGTACCCCGGAAAACTTCGATATATATACCAAGTATAATTCTGACGAAGCGCAAGAGTGTTTTTTTCAGCGGATGGCTGTTTTGCTCGATTGGTATTGTGTTGATCACGCCGATCGCCAGTCCTATGAGGCAACCGGCGGCAGTCCCAACAAACGCAATTATCAATGTGGTGCCGGCGCCTCTGAGAAGCGATACGCCGAAATTCGTAAGTATGTATTGGATCCATTCAAAAAAAGTCCCCGGGGTGTTCATATCATTCCTCAGTCCATCTCAAGCGGCTGGACTTTGATCGCCTCATCCATCTTTTCCTCGAAATCGTCGACGGTCAGTCCCTTCAGCGCGTTATTTAGCAGATCCAACAACTCGGTATTGCCCTTTTTCAGAGATATGCCAATATTGATTTCTTCGTCGGAAACACTAAAATTATCATCTAATCCTGTAAAATCCAAAAGCTTCAGTTCAGGATAAACCGATGTTGCGGCCATCGCCGTCGGCAAATCAGTTACAACAAGGTCGCACGCGCCAGACACGAGCGATACCATCATAGCCGGGGCGGTTTCCATAGCCGGAAGTATATTAGCGTTTGATACTTGCGGTAAGCACACGTCATACCATACCGTATTGAGCTGCGAAGTGCAAACAGCACCTGAAAGATCAGACAGGCCGGCTGCTCCTGCAAAACGCGAATCCCCTCTGACAAGGCAGACTATCGAGGCATAGTAATATGGCGTTGTGAAGTCAAGGGTCATAAGACGCTCTGCGGTGATCGACTGACCGGCAATGGCACAGTCGATGGTCCCTGACATGACGGCAGGCGGTAAACTATCCCAGTCCATCTTATGTATTTCAAGTTCATATTCAATTTTATCGGCAAGATACTTTGCCATGATAACATCATAACCATAAGCAAAGTCCCTGCTATCCTTGATTGGTACTGCGCCATTTGCGTTTGTCGGCTGCGTCCAGTTATATGGCGCATAAGCGCACTCCATACCCACACGCAATACCTTCTTGCCGCCTCCCTGTCCCGCGCATCCGGCGAGACACGCTAAAGCAAGAAGCATAGCGGCTATTCTAATAGTTCTTCTCATTTTTATCACCTTTCGAAATTTTATTGATATTTAGTGTGGCAATCCAGATCCGGTTTTGCGACCCAAACGCCATCACTTGGATATCGTACCACCAAACCCTGTTTATTACAACAATAAATAACAATGATAGTTGAGATATGGGCATAATTGTGCTACTGTATTTATATCCGAGGGCATCTTTACGTTGCGAATGCAGCATGCCGTGTGATATCCTTGCGCGCGGTTGTATGTATATTTGTAAACAGGAGGGTTTAAATTGGATTTGGATAACGCAGCTCGGGAGGTTTATTCCCGCCAGATTATTATTAACGAGATAGGGGAGGCGGGGCAGCGAAAACTGCGGGACGCTTCCGTGTTGGTAATCGGCTGCGGCGGTTTGGGGTCAGCCGCGTTGCTCTATCTGGCGGCAATGGGAATAGGTTGCCTTGGGTTGTGCGATGGGGACGTTGTTTCGCCTTCTAACCTGAACAGGCAAGTGCTATACACTATGGACGACATAGGCAAACCCAAGGTGTCGGTTGCCAGGGATCGCCTTTCTGCCATAAACCCGAAACTGAAGATTACGATTTATAACCACTATCTGGACGAAAGGGTTGCCGGGGAAATAATACCCCACTACGATATCGTTGTAGATTGCCTGGACAGTTTTGACGCTCGCTTTATTCTCAATGATGCTTGTGTAGCTGCTAAAAAGCCGTTCATACACGCGGGGGTGGGGGAGTTTGGCGGGCAGCTCATGACCGTGACGCCTGGAACCGGGCCATGCCTACGCTGCTTATTTCCAAATGAAAAACAAAGCAAAAGGTCAAACGAAGTTTCAGGCGTTGTCGGCGCGGTTCCGGGAATACTGGGAACTATGCAAGCGCTTGAGGTTGTGAAATACCTGCTTGGCTTGCCTGTCAGCAATGATGGCCTAGTAATTTACGACAGCCTACGTATGAACCTTGAAAAGATACACTTTGAAGCTTCCCCAGGGTGCGTATGTGGTAAATAACGTTCATTCCCACATGGGTATTAGCCGCCGCCGAACACGTGTATCATCTCCACATTGTCCCCGGCATCAATAGCGGTATTCGGCCACAGGTCTTCTTCAATGACCACGCCATTGATCCTTACGATGATATGCGCAAAATTGAAATTATTCTCCACCATTAGTGAAGAGACCGTCGCTCCTTCGCGATATGGATACTCACGGTGATTCAATTCGATTTTAAGCTCATCCATTAGACGCCTCACTAACGTAGGCTTTGCCTACCGCTCGTATTAGACACTCATTTCCTCGTATTTTGAGAATTCCTCGCCGCTTGGCCAATATCCTTCCGCTTTCAGATATGGGCGAACGGTCTGAACCAATTCTGGGAGATCCATCCCGATATCGATCAGCTTTTCCAGCTTTGGTATGCCGTTCGGAGTCCAGCCCCGGCGCTCATACACCGCGTCGACCAATTTCTCGAACTGTTCTCTGCGGTACATCTTGAGGATCTTCAGTTTTTCCTCTGTGCTTTTCCCAGCCGGATCCACGCCTATTGTATCTTTAAGCTGGGAGTCGTAGCGCTCCTCACGGGAGAGGTATTCGCTTACAGTGATGGGGCCGAGCGAGCGGGGCGGGGGAGTGTCGTGTTTGCGTTGCCCGCTTCCCATGCGCAGGATAAATACTCGCTGATATGTGTATACGCGCTCGCTCTGAAGCACCATGGACGCTTCGTCGAGTCTCTCGCCAAGCACGCCCTCGTAAACATCAAGATAATTGCGTACATGCTCCGGTATCTTTGCTGGCTCGGATTCGTATTTATTGTTTATCGGCGTGATATCGTTCCAGGGCAGCTTGCATAAGCCTAACAGTCCAAACCAGGTGCGGAACATGGGGAAATAGTGTAGAGCCTCCGCTTTGTCCTCGAACGTGGGTATCTGGTTATTCACCATATCCATGAAAATCAGCCAGGCTTCGTCGTGCTGCGGCCCTTTATTGCACAGCGCGTAACCGCCCTGCTGAGCCAGCGATTCTTTCATTAGATACTCAGAATACTCCAAGCCCTTGTTTTCCATGCCAAATTCTTCCATATCCGCAATTTGCGCATCTGTCATCTTGACCCAGGGGCGCCCGTTGGTATAGCGGCAAACCGGATCATCGCAGTAATAAGGCTTCCCAGTAGGCCAACCGGCGATTTCCTCGCGCTTGATTGTCGGTATGCCATCTATTTTAGGCCAGCGTTCCGGACGCGCTATATAGGCGGAACAATTATTAGCGCCGCCATTTTCAAGCATAGTTCCTTTAATTGAACGTAGAACTCTTTCGTCGTCGTAACCTTCGCTTTTCAGATAATCGCAATCCAACAGACGCTTGTTCAGGCGCGTGGTGGGTATCGGCTCGCCAGGCTCGGGTTCGCTGACGCTGTTCCATGGGCGATTTCCCAGCATATGCGCGTACTCCGGCGAAACCTTTCCGAAACGTTCGGCGAAGATGCGTTTTTGTTGGCGTACGCCCTTGCCAACGATCATTCCGAAACCGTCGCCCGCTACCATTTGATGCATCAGCTCGTTTAACGCGAAACCATTGCCCCACCTCATATCCAGTCCTTCAGTATCGTCGAGGCAGATAAGGCCGCGCTCATAACTTTCTTGCGCGAACGCAGTCATGGTTGCCATGGAAATGGTATCTAGCCCATATGTATCACAATAGAAATTGGCTTCCAAAATCCAGTGCGGGTCGAAGCATCCAACATTTGAGCCCAATCCAGCCGCGTTTTCGTATTCAGGCCCGTCGACGCAGATTTTGCTGCCCTTATAGGGGCCTGTGCGCAGCTCGAAGCCGTCGGCGGCCTTGGCGCAGCTCATCGAGCAGCCGTACCAGCAACCATCGGGAACGTTCTGAGTCACGTACTTTTCGATGAATACCTTGGACGCGATTTTGGGCGTCTCAGGATGCCCGCCATACCTGTAGTTGTGAGTGGGCAGCAGGTCGTATTTGTCCATAACCTCGATGATGTTGGCGGTTCCTATTTTACGCATATTGTTCTGTTTGGAGTCATACAGCGTCATTTCTCTATGGAATCGAACGCCCGCCTCATTGAGCAGGCCTTTTTTTGGAGGATTGTTGAGATCGCCTCTCACGCCCCGGTACCTTATGACGACGGCTCTGATCCTTTTGTCGCGAAACACAGCCCCGATGCCGCCGCGCCCTGCTTGCTTGAGACGGACGCAGCCCCGGCGCTTATCCCAGAATGTGAAGTTGAGCATGCCGATATATGAATTTTCAGCAGCCCGTCCGCTGGCGATAACGGATATATTCTCTCTGTCGGCTTCGTTTTCCGCGTACATTTCGCTCAGTTGCTCGCATAGTATATGGCTGTCCGACGCTTCGCCTGACGCAGTCTCGACGCTGATGGAACGCTCATTGCCATCGATAAAAATGATGATGTCTTCTTGAGCTTTGCCTTGCAGCTCCAGAATATCGAAACCCGCGAACTTGAGAAACGGGCCGAAATAGCCGCCTACATTGCTATCTACAGGTATACCTGTAAGAGGCGAAACGCAGCAGAGCAGGGATTTGCCCGCGCCTGCGTATTGAGTGACGCCGGCGAGCGGTCCGGGCGAAATGACGATGTTGTTTTCCGGCGCGTCCCAGCGTGTATCGGCCTCGACGGATTTCCACAGGTGATAAAGGTCGAAACCCCTGCCGCCCGTAAACTTCTCCTTCATAAAAGCAGTTACTGCTTTTTCGCCGATAACAATGCCACGCTCTCCATCCACGCTGCGCGTCAGGGGATCCTGTCGGCTTGTATCGTATTGGCCACCTACGCTAATGTAAAGGCTGCGGTTGTTGTAGCCGCGCTCTATGGTAGTCGGCTCGTATTTATATGTAGCCAGCATTTTTTGACCCTCTTTCATTTGTTTCCTATAACGGCGATTACTATTCAATCATCCCATTACCGCGATTCACATGGTGCACGACGTTATTGGTTGGTTCAAGCAAGTCGTCAAGCTTAGTCGTCAGTTACAACGACTTTTAGAGCGCCACTGGGGCATTGCTTGGCGCATAAACCGCAGGCGACGCACTTGAAAGGCGTAGGCAGGTCGTCGTGATAGCGCATATAGCCGCGCACACATTCGGCGACGCATATAAGGCATCCTATGCAAGATTTTTTGTTAAGACGTACCACGCCGGTTTTGTCCGTTTCGAGCGCCATTATGGAACACATGTTTTTGCATATACCACACTGATCGCAAACAGAGATGATATAGCCGCCGCCCTCTCCCGCACTTATACGGATGGCGCTTTTGTCTCTGTCCTCAGACTTATTCCAAGCCTTGGAGCAGACCAACTCGCACGCTCCACAGCCAATACACTTTGCGGATTCAACTAACAGCTTTTTCATATTGCCCCCTATTGCGTTGGTGAGTATTTAAAACAAATATACTCGCAAGTATAATACAAATTTACGCCATCGCGGACTCAATATCCTCAATTGAGCGGGGAATATCATTGGAAACCCGCCTTAGGCCATCCGAAGTGGCGAGGACATCGTCCTCTATCCGCATACCGATGCCCCACTGACGGATATATATCCCGGTATCCATTGAGAAAAACATGCCTTCGGCTATCGGATCCTGGTAACTGCCCACATCGTGGACGTCGAAGCCGATATGGTGCGAGCACTTATGCCAGACATATTGGCTAAGTTCGGAAGGGGAGGTCAGCAAACCTTCAGCCTTGAGACGGGGAAAAGTCAATTCACGATTGAGTTCGTCTATGTAGCTAAACGGCATGCCTGGCTTGATGGTTTCCGTCAGCTCATTGTTGACATCAAATGAAATATTGTAGACCAGTTTCTGCTTTTCGCTGAAAACACCGTTGCGGGGGAACACCCTGGAGATATCCACGCAGCAATGGTTTACGATTGCTCCAACATCCGCGAGGCAAAGCGCGCCGTCGACAAGCTTGCCTCCGGGCGTGTCGTAGTGCAGGTAAAAATTGTTTTCACCGCAGGAAACAATAGGCTTGAAGGCGGACTCGACAGCGCTGTGCTTGTGGATTATATACATAAACTCGGCAAAAAGGTCCATCTCGGTTATTGCGTTTTTACTCACAGAGAGCATCCGCAAAATGCCTTCGCGAGTGACCGATATAGCCTCGTCTATCGCGGCGATCTCTTCGGGACTCTTAATCATGCGCTGAGCGGCGATTTGCTCAAACGCGCTATTGACACGCAAGCCGGGGTATTTGTCGACAATTTCCTTATAAAACAAGCTGTTTTGGTCTGTCCTGTACTGATTGCGGTTGTTTTCGAGGCAAAGAAAGATGTCATTGAAGTAGGAATCGTTCGCTAGTTTTCTGAAAACATCGTCAAACGTGCCGCGCATCGCGATGTCCTCGATCCCGGAACGCTCGGACGATTCCTCTGCCGTGATCCTGCGACCGGTCCATTTCTCAATTTCGGGATCCAGTTCGCGGATAAACAGCGTTTCAATCAGCTCACCATGTGAACGCCGGGCGAAAAGCACACAGTTCGGGTCGGTGACGCCTGTCAGGTAAACAAAGCTCCGGTTCGCGAAAAATCTGAAATCTTCATCGGCAGTCCTGTGTGGCGGTTCGCCGGAAAAAATGACAAAAAGTGCTCCATCAGGCAAAGTATCGTAAAGCGCGGCGCGGTTTCTGGCAAAGAAAGATTTATTCATATCGTCTGTACTCCTTAATATTTAATAACTAACAGCGCGCGTTGCGTTGACTACTGCTGAATATACATCAAAAATATATGAAAAGCAATAGATTAAGCTGTATAGATGGATTGGGTTTGATCAGTGATAGTTTTTGCTCTTTGCTCTGCCCCACTTGAAATCTTCTCGATTTTGTATTATAGTCGGATATACAAAAGATCTCCGAGAAAGGAGCGGGTTATACATGATGACCTTGAAAGAACAAGCTATATACATGGTGCAAAACTTTCCAGATGAAAAAATGTCGTATGTCATCGAAATGCTGAAATGGATTTTAGGTATACTTAATGACAAAAGCAAAACACCTGATGAAGCGCAAGATGTCGTATTGAACAACTCATCTGAAGCAATCAAAGCCTGGAAACGGTTCAAGGCATACAAAGGGATAATACCTTGTGATATTGATCTAGAGGCTGAATTAGCAAATGCGAGGGATGAAAAGTATGCGAGTTCTTTTTGACGCTAATGTGATAATGGATTTTATCATCAAGCGTGAGCCTTTTTCGAGCAACGCCGAGGCAACTATCGGGTTATGCATGGGCAATGATGACATTCAAGCAGGCATAGCCGCACACACCATCCCTGATGAAAACATCAAAGCTACGACAGAATGAACAAAGGAACCGCCCATTAACTCATCGTCTAGACATAGGACCTACTTGCTGCTGCCGAAGACGAAACAATTTAGTATCGCAGCCGCTTCTCTGATATGATACAGAACGCGTAAGCCTAGGTACGGAGTCTCAGCCGCTACACCTACTGTACTTAACCCCATCTTCCCGGCTATATGCTTTGCTCTGTAAAGATGAAATTCATTTGTTACGATGGCAATCGTTAGACTTTTCGTGTCCAGCCCACTGTCTTCCATTAGCGCAGTTGAGAACTCAAGATTCTCAAGCGTGCTGGTGGAACTGCCCTCTTTCCAGATTTGATTTTCGTTGACTCCTTTGCGTTTCAGATAACGCGACATCGCTTCCGCTTCGGTTATTGTCTCGCCGGGGCCCTGACCTCCCGAAACAATGACAGGTATGTCGTCCCGACCGTTTAGATACTCTATCGCTGAATCAAGGCGGGAGGCAAGAGTACTGCTGGGGATTTCTCCAAAAAGCCCCGCGCCAAGAATTATAAGGCAGTCAACATCAGCATCTTCAGTCCTGCCAGCCGATAGTATAAGCCCCTGCAATAATATAAACACAGCCGTTCCGATTGCTAGACACGCCATAAAGCAGCGCTGTAGAATCAGCGCGATTTTCGTGTATTTTTCTTTTGAACGCAGCATGTGTATGAGCGAAAACACTATAACAAGGGACGAAAGCACAAGAGTAAAACAAAAGGCGATATTCATGCCTGGCTTTCCTGCGAGCATCAACGCAAAACACACAACGGTCACCGCTATTGACGCTGTGACGAGTATTTCAATCATAGCCTTTCGCCATTTGGCGCCACTTTTTCGTTCCACAGTAGAACACTCCCAATTCAACAATTATTTTCGCATTATACCCAATAACCGTATCATGTTTGTAAATTGAGAGTATCAGACTTGTAAAATAACTAATTAACCTCGTCATGCTCGCTTGTGCCCTTTAGTAAAGAGAGGGCGACCTGCAGGCTGGGTGATTTGTCCGCAGAGGGCAGCTTTTTTCGACTCATTCAAACATATCTTTGAAATCAATCAATCTGATATTGCCTGTTTCAAGCGCGAATTTTTGTGCACCGGCAGTAAAACCGCTTTTTGAAAAGAAATAATAGTATTTTTGCTTGAATTGCTTGAACATTTTGCATTTTTCCAAGGCTTCTTCAATGAATCCTTTATCCAGCAATTCGTTTCTCCATTTGCATTCGCCAAATATGGCCTGCTCCATATCCTCGCTGTGTGCGATGAAATCAATCTCCGCCTGCGACTTTAAATCGGGGTTATTGCCCCACCATCGGCCAATATTCTGGAACGCGAACGGCAGGTCGCCGTAAATGCTCCACATATACTGGATGCAAAGCCTTTCAAAGGTTTCACCCATAAAATCAATGATTTGCGGTTTGATCCGATCATAAACCATTTTGCCTTTATCCAGCGAGACGAGCGACACATTCGGATAAACAAACCGGTACCAAAATCGAAACATTCCATCCTCTAACCGATAAATCGTTTTCCGGCTTCCGGGCTTATCCATAATCGGCACTTCTTTTTTAACAATGCCTGTATCCAATAACGACTTCATATAAGTCGCGATAGTGCTGCTTTCCTCACCGGTTTTGCCCTTGATATCCTTCATCTGCGAGCCGCCGGTCGCGATAGCGGTAATAATCGACTGGTAGAGAGATGGCTCTTTGAATTCCTGCTTTAACAGATTGTTGGTTTCCTCAAACAGATAAGCGGTTCTGTCAAAATACTGGCTTGTCAGATTCTGGTCAAGCGACAGGCTGTCATTAAATAATGACAAATATTTCGGAATCGCGCCAGTTACACTGTACATCACCGCCTGATCGAGCTTGGACAGCTTCGGCGCAAACTGCCGGGCTGTCTGAAAATCGACCGGAAGCAGCTTTATTTGCCCCGAGCGCCTACCGTATAATGGACTTTGATAGCCGAGTACTTGGTTTTCCATAAAGGACAGGGACGATCCCGAAAGGATGAGCATCATATTCGTCTTCAGAAATTTCAGGTCGATAAACTGCTGTAGAATGGAAAGTATGCTTTCATCAGACTGCGCGAGATAAGGGAACTCGTCAATGACGAATACCAGTTTTTCTTTCTGCGCCAACTCATAAATCCTTTCAAGCGCATCGAAAAAACTATTAAAAACCGGGAATCCTTCGCTGCCTTCAAATATAGCTTTGCTCAGGAGCTCCATGTTGCTCTTATAAGTGCCTTTGTTGATGGAAGTGAAAAAAATAGCACGTTTATCACGGATGAATTCCTCGATCAGTTGTGTCTTACCGACACGTCTGCGGCCGTAAATAGGCATGAACGTGAATTCATTCTTTGCGTAATGATTACTTAGAGTGGCAAGCTCTTTTCGCCGCCCGATAAACATTTTTCTTCGACTCCTATCTCCTTTTTGAGTTCTTCTATAGTATACGCCATTAGTGCAAATAAGTAAATATAAATTTACTAAATATAAATTTACTTAAACTAGCTGTAAATTCGCCTTGCCATTTACACGCGGCACAATTATTTCTTCATAACCGTATAACGGGATTATTGCCAATAGTACTTCAGTTATAATCAGACAAACTAACCGACACAAAGCACAATAAACATCTCTGCGACCGCTCCACACATTCAAATTTATATCGATCCTTGTTGTTATGCCCTCTTGCTGTATTCTTTTATTTTCTTCATCGCCCAGTCGTAATGGCTGGGAGCGACCGAAATGCAGTAGCTGCCGATGTTGGTCGTCCCTGTCCACGGAAAGTGTTTTTTCTCGAAAAGCTCCTCGTCGGACAGGCTTTCGATCAACTTCAGTACCGACCCGTGGCTGTCGCGCAGCAGCTTTTCGGCATCGTCGTAGGATGTGGATTGGTGCTTTTCAAAAAAGCCCACGTTCATGTCGCCATAGGTCTTCCAGGTATAGGGTTCAGGCAAAAAAGGTTTATTTTGTCCGCCCAGATTCGCCGCCGCCCAGTCTAGTAGCAACCTGTGCCACTCGTAGAGATGCACCAGCACATCGCGTATATTTTTGTCGCGGTTCCAGTGCGCCTCTTTCAATTTCGAATCATTCCCAAAATCGAACACGACCGACTGCGCCCCGCCCGGGATAGTGTCGATCATCTTCCACATTTTTGCCCATTGGTCGTTTGCAGATGTGATCAATTCTGCTTTTGTCGTTGCTCTTGGCATAGGTCATTCCTCCTTTAAAATGTTTTATCATCAAGTTTTCTAAATTTTCGCGACCCGTTTTTTCGTAGAATACTAAACGCCGAATTGAATAATCCCAAAGCCCTGCATTATTTCTGCGTAGGTAAATGATTTTTCTGCGTAGTAATCTACAATATCCCCACTTTTAAGGGGTTCGCTGTAAACAACCTCAACGTTTACTACCCATTCATCATTTTCTTCAATCATTTCCGCCGTCAAAGTCATGTTTGTAACGTGCCACCAATTTGTATTTATATATTGAAATGTAAGAATTGGATTTGATGTTTGCTTTTCAAAAAATGCATCACCAGTCAACCGATATAGTTCTTTATTGTCCAACATAAAGCTAATTTTATATGAACCATATTTGCCGCCTTTTATTGAAAAACCATCAATGGATGTAGTCTTTAACCGCTGTGTCCCAGTGTTCTCATATTCAAGGATTTCTTCAACAGGATCGTACTCGTCTCCTGCAACAGTCATCGTGAATGTTCCTGTAATTCTATCGCCTGAATAAAAACGATATTTGTTGGAGCCTTTGTTTATAAATAGAACGCTACTGATAATAATGCAAATCATTAGTACAGCTATTCCGATTAGCGGCGCTACCCATCGTAGATCTCTCTTGTTCCTCATGCCAAATTCCCCCGGTACGAAAACGAAATTACAACTATCTCAACTATACGTTGTTTGTCGGAAAAGTCAATTAGCTGAAGGTGGAAAAATGTGAGATCAAAGATTTTGATGATGATCTTAGATTGAAATGATGCAGTAAGATGACGCTATTAAGAAAGCCAAGAGGTAGTTCCACATCGTGGATATTTTTAGAGTTTTCATAATTTTCGCGACCCGAGAAGCACGTTAGGATTGATTGCGCAACGGGTGCAAAAGATTAGAAGATTACAGATTACAGATTTAACCATAAAGCGGGGCGTACTCCACCCTTAGCATCGTATACACTGTAGCCGTACACGAAGAAGTTGCCGTCAGCGTTGACGTTCGCGGCATCATAATCATAGTAACCAGGCGACCGAAGCCACCACCACCAAGCCGCTTCTTCAGTGTTATTCAAACTATAATGGGCGTCAGTATTGGCTGTAGATTTCAAGTCGTTATATACTGTTTCATTGCGATAAGCAATTCGATCATCGATAGATAAAAAGTAGGTTTGCACCTCATTAATGCTCAACAAAAAGATTTTATCCTTAGTTTCACCTTGTATTTTGGCGCGTTCTATATCGTTAAATGCCGCCTTAAGAAAATTGCCATTAAGGTATTTCCTAATATCGCTGGCTTCCCAATCATTCAGTTTCCTATCTTTGTGTTCTGTAATGTTAAAAGCGCGCAATGAGAGAATTTGGTCGGATATGAGGAGAACCCTGTTCTCCCTGTTTTTATAGTCCAATATGCGCCATACTATTTTCGGACTACTTGAGAAACACAAATGGTTTCCTTTAGTGGGTTGCAGATCGGCTTCAAGTATGGTGTATATTTTATTGGGCGAATGCTCTTGCTTTTCCGCTTCACCTAACTCGCTAATATATGTAATAAACTCTTCATGTTGAAATTCGTATTTTGTATCATTTTCATTGCATTGTAAGAAAAGATTAGGGAAGTCCTGTATAGTGTATATTTTATTGGGAGACTGTTTTTGCTTCTCTGCTTCACCCAGCCCGCTAAAATATGTAATAAACTCTTCATGTTGAAATTCGTATTTTGTATCATTATCTTTGCATTGTAAGAAAAGATTAGGGAAGTCAGGCTTTAGTTTCTTTATCATTGGGTCTGACGAGCTTATTTCAAATATTTTCTGAGAAACAAAATAGGCTGCCAACTCAATTAATTTTTTCTTGAGGCTTTCTTTGAATTTGTCTTTTTCGTCTTGAGCTTTGTTTCTACAGTATTTATCACATTCTCTATTTAGAAACACATCCACCATTTTTTGGAAGTATGCTGTTCTAGACAATTGCTCTAAATCTTGTACGTCTAGCAAAATAGAAGCATAGGCGCTGTATAGCGGAAGGGCAATGAATTTGCCTGTTCTTTTGCCGTCTGTGTTTTTAGCTATATATAGAGTTTTGATTGCTTTTTTTATTTTCACTTTTTGCCAAAACGTGATTCTAATCGCATAATCATCGTCGTCGCCATTAAGAACGTATTTACGGTTGTTAACAGCAAATACTCTCTGCGCGTATTTTATTGCCACTTTTTCAGGGACATAATCTTCATTATACTCGCAAATCTCTAGCCTTGTAATTTTCCTGTCGCTCAATGATTTGGCGGAAATCTCGCTCTTTAAATTGGCGTTGTCTGCAGTCCTATATGTAATAACAATTGTGTTATTGTTGTCTACTGCGTCCAACATATCGATGATTTCAAAAAGTCTTTCTTTTCTCCAAGCAACACTGTCAACACTTGAGGAATCTGGCCGCAACTCGTCAAAACCGTCGAAAATCAGCACAGAATTCTTCGACTGGGATATTACTGTTTGTAGTTTTTCAAAACTGTACTCTCTGCAAAGTATCAAATTCACTGTGGAAACAGGGTCGATAGCAAGAATTTCCCCAGTTTTTTTGTTAGCATAGTTTATAATATGATTTTTACGCCAATAACTAAGGGTTAATCTCGTACATAGATTTTTTGCAAATTTTGTTTTACCGCAAGCAGGGTTAGCAAAAACGAAATAAAGCGGCGACGTTTTTCTATTTCCTTTGAGAGGATACTCCCTTTCTGCTATGTATTTTACAATTTTTCTATAACTCAAGCCTTCCCCAATATCAGAAACACCTTTTGTGTTATACAAAAATAACAGTGGCGGAACAAATTCTTTTATTTCAGTTTTTGAGAATTTGTTCTGTTCTTGAGCTCTTCTTAATACTTCCTTTCTTATGTGGAAGTAAAGCCATAAGGAAACGATGGTAATTACAATTGGGATAAGGAGCCACAAGTTTTTTTGTGCAAAATCATACACAGTCGACAAATCAAGCATATTACTAGTTGGTTGTAATGAGGTAAAGCTTGTTATTGTTTGGATTTTCATTTTCATCACAATCCTTTTCTTGACAGCACCTGGTGGGACAACCCCCTTCCCTCTTCGTGCGCGAAGGGGGCTTTGGACAGGGAATGGGTATGCGTTTCTTGATCAAATTTCTTACATACAAAAACTGATTTCTAATTGAGTCAATACTAAAGCGGACTATATTAATACTTATTAAAATCAAAAACTCCGCCTGTATACGGACAGGTTGTTTTGAAAAACAGTAATACCACAGCAGTTTTTCTAGCTTTGTAGCTTGATGACGTAACTCTCTAGCAAGCATTTTGTGTTCACGGAAATGTGACATGCTTTAGCCCCCGCGTCCTAATCCTCATTCGCGAATGTAGGGGGCGCCGCCCGCATGCGGCGGGGGTTGAACTCTGAAAGCGCGCATTATTCTGTGTTGAAGTATCTGGTGTTAATTCTATATACATTTTTGTTTTCGAACAGAAAAGTACTCAAAACTACATTGAATACTGCTGAATATACATCGAAAATATATGAAAAGCAATAGTACCTGAATGGTGTAAACCGCAAAAAGGGTTTTTTATAAGAGGGTAATATTGAACAAAGGGACCGTCCCTTTGTTCACGGCACCCACGCCACGCCTTTCGTCCCTCGTCCTAAGCCCCCTTCGCGAACGAAGGGGGAAGGGGGTTGTCCCCTTGTTCACTTTTCCTCATAGCCATTTATCCCCACCGATATTGCCGCTACGTCGCCTATTTCCTCGCCCAGCGCGGCGGGTACTACTTCACAGCATTCGTAAGCAAACCTAAGCGACTCTTTTTTCAAAACCTCGCTCGCCGACGACCAAAGCAGATTGCGGCTTCTTGTGAATATGCCGCCGATTACAATGCGCTCAGGGTTGAGTATGTCAACTAGTATTGCTAGGCCTTTGCCTAAGTATTGTCCGCACTTATTATATATCTCGATCGCGGTCTCGTCGCCGTTTTCCGCCGCGATAGCAACGTCCTTCGCTGACAATGCCCTTGCCGATGGCAAATCATTGCAGAATCCCACACGCTCGCCTCGCTGGATCTTTTCCAAAACCGTATTGTAAGCAATTTGCGCGATGCCCCCGCCGCTGCAAAAGCCTTCAAACGAACCTGCCTTGCCGTACCCTACGGGACCTTCGTCCGCCATCCGCACATGGCCAAGTTCCCCTGCCATGTCTGATGCTCCGCTGTACAGTCTGCCGTCCAGGATTAGACCCGCGCCCATGCCTGAGCCGAATGTTAAGAAGACCATATTTTGACAGCCCCTGCCCGCGCCGAACTTCCATTCCGCCAGAGCGCAGGCGTTCGCGTCGTTTTGCAGGAATGCCGGGGCGTTGAACTCCTTTTGCATAATGTCAACTATGTGTATATAGTCCCACCCCGGAAGGTTTGGCGGCGACATTATTATTCCCTTTTTGCTATTTAGCGGCCCGCCGCAGCTTACCCCTATCGCGGTTATCGCGCCCTTTTTCAATTTGTTGATCGCTTCTTGAATATTATCAATGTTCGCGCTGGGATTTTCGGGGATGGTGTCAAACCTAATTTTGCCCTTGATGACAGCGTCTTTGTCCGCAATTGTCACGGCGCATTTTGTGCCGCCTATATCAACGCCAATATACATAAAAACAAAGCCTCCCCAACCTCTATTCCGGTGCTGATTGTACCATAGAAAGGTTGCGAACGCCACGATTTTTTGAAATACAATAGCAACACTGTCATGCCACGACTGCCGAGCCTTCGCTGGAGCCGAATCGCGGTTGATTATTCTGCGCATCGGTGTATAATCGTAATCGAAAACAGTAAAATGAGTAGAGATGTAGTGTTCTGTTACATTGCCTTAAATCATGAGCGTATCCGTCTTGATTTTTAGTTTTGTGGGGGGACAGGGCATTTACTTCTATATTCCGGTTAATTTCTTGGCTAGGTTTCGCCAAAACGAAAAATGTTAAGGTAGTGTAAAATCAAAATGTTTAGGTAGCTGGAAATGAGGTGGATATTTATCTATGATTTGTTTCCCCGGCCCCTTCGGGCCTCAAGGGATGTTGGGGAATGTGCAGAAAAGAAGAGGCTCAGACCAGAAATAAAAAAAGGAGTTGAGTTATTTGTTTAGACTTAAAGCAGTTAAAGTACTGATGTCGTGTATCTTGGCATTGTCCCTCTCTTTGACGATATTTACCGCATTTGCAGAACTGAATGGAGAAGACAGTGAGGTATCCACAGCAGCGGCTGATGAAATGCTCGAAACATGGATTGACACATACGTTTATTACATCAACAGAGTTAATGGAATTCCGGAATCCCCGCAGGATGCGCTTAACTTAACCGAAGGCGGCCCTACAAACGGTCCGATCCTTTTCGATGGTATTAATATGAAAATGCCTGAGATTGGCGAACCATGCGGTGCTACAACATACCGTTGGTCTGATAAGTGGATGGAAAGACAGGCATGGGAAGTAGCTCGCAACCTCCCGAGAGAAACAGACTATTGGATTTCCGCTATCCAGTTCGAAGGCATGCTCGATGTTTATGAGTACATGGAAGATAGCAACCCAAAGAAAGCTGAAGTACGTCAGTTGATAATCGACTTGTACGAGGGCTACTGGTTCTCCGGCAACCATCCGACATGGGATGTTAACTTCCCTGACCAGAATTACTACAATGACGATCAGGCTTGGTGGTCCATGGCTCTTTCCAGAGGATTCAGACTTATAGGCGATATCAGAATGCTCCATAGCAGTGACTACCTCATTACAAAGACTTTCCTGGAATGGGATGACACCGACTGGGCAGCAGAGGGTTATCCGAACGCATTCGGTGGCGCACCATGGGGCGGTATTCCTTGGAGACGCGTTGGAAATGACGTTGCAGTGGGCTTAGGCAGCTGGGCGAATAGCAATGCCAACAAGAACTTCTGCACAGAAGGTAACGCTTGCTACGCTGCTTTGACATTGGCGTCAACATATAAAGATCTAGCAGCAACTACAGAAGATCCGGCGCTCAAGGCTAAATATCAGGCTGCATATGAAGAACAATTTGCAGCCGGTTCCAAGTCTTACGAGTGGAATAAGTTCCACTATATCAACATGGAAACAGGTCAAGTTACAAACGGCAGCTATAGACTGACCGGTACCGTAAACCATGCGCGAGATGGCGTTACTTGCCCGACCAGAGCTGACCCGTACAATCATGGCACAGCCGCAGGTTCTTCTTATCAAATGTATGTTCTTACAGGCGATGGAAAGTATCGTGATGAAGCAAAGATTCTCATGGACTATGCAATTGAGCAGTGGACGCTCAGCGATGGCTTGACAGCGGACTGCCAGGGTACAGGCGACGATGCTGCATGGAAGAACATCTTGTGGTACATCGCTGCTGAAATGTGCTATAACGGCGGCTTCACAGAGTATGAAAAATACTTTGAAGCTAATGCTATTCAGGCTTGGACCAATAGAAATGACGTTGGTCTTTGCAACAATGCACTCCAGTTCATAAGCAATTCCCGCCAGGCTTCTATCTGCACGCTTCTTGGTGTAAACTTCCTTTATTGGTCAGACTTTGATGCCGATAAGGAATATGATTATGATCTCATTGGACCCATTAGTAACGGCGTCAACGGCGTGTATCAGGCCGAATGGGCCCAAAACGAGTATATACAACTGGATACCTCTCAGGCGGGCTATACCGGCACTGGCTATACCCAGTATTGGGACGCTGACGGGCCTCACGTGCAGGACGGATGGGTCCGATTTGACGTAAACGTGCCTGAAACCGGTATCTACAAGCTGGATATCAGATGGTACACCCGCGGGGACAACACCCGGAGAATCAGCATTAACGGCGGACCGGACGCGATATTCTATTTTAGCAGAGGCACAAACAATACCTGGGAAACAATACCTTATTACGCCCTGCTAAACGAGGGGCTTAACACGGTCAAGTTTACGTACTATAACAGGAACTCTCACGGCACGAATGACCGGGACGGGAACTCATGGTGTTTCATGGACAACTTGACAGTGGGTTATCTCAACCCGTACGACGCGCCGACGCAGTCGGTCGCGGTCAGCGCAACAGGTCCGAGTTTCGCCACAACCAATTACTTCTCGAGTACTTGGGCCAGCGCGAACAACACTTACGTCGAGTATACTGTGTCCGTACCTGAGGCGGGGGATTACGATCTGAATTTCTTCTATACGAATTTCAACACGACCGCCGCCACCAGGGTGATGTCGGTCAACGGCAGCTCAACAACCACGGACATCTCATTCCCGAGAACCGGCCCGGCCGGTTCAACCGCAAACGATCCGGTTACAAATAACTCTACGAGTTATTCCGGAACGGTTCTGGCCGACAAAGTCGCGTTGAAGGCTGGCGTTAACACGATCAGGCTCTCGTCGACCGGAACAGGCCAGCAGTCAATGAGCCTGTTCAAATACGTAGGCGTGAAGGAGCCGCAGAAGAGCGTCAAGTGCGGCGAAGAGATGATGGAAGACTTCATCGCGGCGTATATGAGGGATCATTACGATTATGAGGGCAACATCGTCGGGAAAAGCACCTGGCGTTGGTCCGACAACCCGGATCATGGCGGCGGCTCGACCTTCGAGAAGCGCCGCGAAACCGATTTCTGGCTGTCCGCTCCGATCTACGACTCGTTCAACGACGCTCTGCTGTATTCGAAAAACCCGAAATACATCGCGATCCTAGACAGCCTGTTTGAGAGCTTCATCGACTCCAAATGGCACCCCACATGGGATGTGCATGATTGGATGGATAACACATACACCGACGACGTGATCTGGTGGTGCCAGGCCTTTGAAAGGTCATATAGCCTGACTGGGGACCGGAAATACCTCGACATGTCGGCGTGGATGTGGGAAGAGATCATGAAAAGCTGGGATGAAACGGTGGGTTACGGCGGCGCGCCGTACGGAGGTTTCTTCTGGAGGCGCACGGCGGGCGATAACGTAGTTAATCCGCTTAATGCATCAAAGAATATCTGCTCGAACCTCAACTCCGTCATATGCGCCACGCGCCTTTCCAAGTCTTACGCGTCGATAGACCCGGTCAAGAGCGCCGCTTACCTTGAACAGGCGAAAAAGGGCTTTGCCTGGTCAAGGGCTCACCTGCTGAGGGAGACGGACTACTACATCTGGGATAATATAAACTACGGCGGCAGCAGAAACACCGGCCAGCATTCATATAACTACGGCAACTTCGCCGGCGCGGCTTACCAGCTCTACTCGGTTACCGGCGAGCAGGACTATCTGGATATCATGCACGGCGTGATGCGGAAAGCATGGAGCGATTTCACGCAAAGTGATAATCTGACAATAACCGGCAGCGAAGGCACCGGCGACGGCTCGGCCTTCAGGATGATATTGATCCGCCAGACAGCTTCGATTGTTTATGAAGGCGGGTTTACGGAATATGAGAAGTATCTAGACTGGAACGCGACGCAGGCGTATAACCGCCGCAGGGTGAGTGACGGATTATGCGGGGTTAACTTCGCGAGCGCAGCCCCATCGGCCACTACCGACTGCGCCAGCCCGAACTCGATGCTCGGCGTCGTACTCGCGTTCATGACCCATTTGGATATCGAATCCGATTTCGGCGTCACAAAGGCACAGCTTCTGGCAAAGATTACCGAGGCCAATGGCTACGCCGCGACCGGCTACTCGCCGCAGAGCTTCGCGAGCCTGCAAGAGGCGATTGAGTACGCACAAGGGATTTACGATAACCCCGATGCGCCCAACAGGAGGATTGCGGCGTCCGTCTCGCAGCTTAACACCGCTATCAGCGGCCTTCGCGCGGTCAACAACCCAGCCGCCTTAGCCCTTGACGAGGTCAGCCCCGCCGTGTTTGAGCTGGAGGATGGCGTCTACACCGACAGTATCAGCAGAGCCACCGCCATCACCGGCTATACAGGCACCGGCTACCTGACCGGGTTTAACACCTTCAAGCAGCCGCCAAAGTCTAACTACAAAGAGAGCGTTTCGTTCTACGTCGACGCTGGCAAGGCTGGCAAGTACAACCTGCCGTTGCGTACCGCTGTTTACCTGAAGGACGAGGCGTATGGAAAACGCACACAGACCTTCAACCAGGTCAACTCCGGCAACTACGGGCATACAAGGGATATACAATGCGAAGAGAACGGCGCCTACTGGCAAGCCGCCGGGTCGATAAGCGCGGCGAATCCCGCGTGGGTGCAGATAAGCCTTCAGAAACCCACCGAGATCAATATGGTGCGAATCAGGACAAGGACTAACGCAAGTAACCGTACCCAGACATTCTCGCTGTGGGGCGGTCTTGACCAGAATAACCTGGTTGAGCTTAAAGCCTCGCAGGCTTATCAGTTTACCCAAGTGACGACATCCGGCAGGCAGTTAGCCGGCAACTATGTCGACATCGACATCAATCCGGTTCTTGTCAAGTATCTGAGGATTGTGGGTACCGCTGTCTCAACCGGCACCTTCGAGGTTATGCAGTTCGAGGCATACTCGCCGACGCGCACGGCTGCGCTGTACATCGACGACGTCAAGGTCAAAGATATCGATATGCCTGTCAATAGCCAGAAACTCACGGGCGCTTCCTGGGAAACTGGCGTGATTTCGTGGCAGGATTATGTGATCCAGGACGTTGTGATTCCAGCCGGGCTGCATAAAATCGCGATCGTCAGCGAAGGCGACACTCCGGATAAGTACGTGTTTGACAAGCTTACGTTCCCCGTGCCGATCCTTGAAATTGATTGGTCGGTCGTTGACGATAAGGTCGTCGGTACGCTCGATAACGGCCTCGATAATGAATACACCGGCTTTTTGTACCTAGGCATCTATGACCAGAACAATAGGCTTGTTTACACGGAGAATCAGGACTTTGAGGTATCCGCGTTTGAAGCGGTCCCGTTCGCGTTCGATGTTGAAGTCACAAAATATCCGGCGGCGGATTATTTGTATAAGGTCTTCTGCTGGGACAAGTTTTTTATCCCACTGACGGTGCCGGCATTCGGGAAATAAATATCAAAGCGGCTGAGGAATCAGGAAAATGGGGCTATTGGAGATTCTCCAATAGCCCTTTCTCGGTGCGTAAACTCCTTTATAGTCCGGTCGGGATTGAAATTCTCCTTGAGCTTTGGTGTTTCCGTTACTTGGATTTTCCATACTGCGTAAATACTCGGGATGCCGCCGGATTCACTGGTCGAATGTTATGAGTATGCCGGTCGAATGCGACCGGCATACTCACCTATCTGCCGGTGGTGGGAGATATGACACTTTATATTTCATATCCATATTTCTCCCGTATTTTTGCGAAAACCTCATCGTGGCTCAAACATACAGTATTAGGGTCAAATGCCTCTTTTTCTGCTTCAGCCAATTTTTCGAGTATAATTCGGTCAGTTAAGTATTGTGTGGTTACAAGCTCAAACGGTATTTTTTTCTCTCGTACAAGCGCTTTCAGGCTGGACACGATATATGTGGTCATGTTTATGCCCATGTCATCCAGCATTCTTTCGGCCTGTTCCTTTACAGTTTGCTCAACCCTGACAGTTATTGCCTTTGTTTCCAATTCAATCAACTCCCTTATGTGCAATTATACTGCAAATAGTTGAGTTATGCAATTTATGTGTTTGATTTAGCAACACTGTAACGCCAGATATGATCATTGGGTGTTACTATCAACAGGAAATGGCGCCAAGTTTTGAAGAATTGATAACCACGCAAAGACATTCTGGGTACGCGGGCATCTTGCCCGCATTTGGCTTTATTTGCATCAACCAAATATTCCAGCTCACTTATACGGGATAGAAGGCGCGTACCCAGGGGAGCATGGATTACTATTTGTTTGCCCCATTTTCAAGATTTTAGCGAACCGCTTCGCGGGTAATCTTTTGCGCCTGCGGGCGCAAAAGATTAGAAGATGTCAGATTACAGATTTAACCATAAAGCGGGGCGTACTCCACCCTCGGCAAGGCTTACAGTATTCACAAACATACCTAAACCGCCGTCAATGTATACGCTCACTACACGATCAACATTGAGACCAGGTGACCGAAGCCACCACCACCAAACCATTTTTTTAGGTCTATTTATACTATCAAAATACTCTTTTTTAAGAGAAGCGTCAGTTTTGGCTATGGATTTCAAGTCGTTTAATGCTGTTTCACTGCAATAAGCAATTCGATCTTCGTTAGACGAAAAGTAGGTTCGCGCTTCATCAGCGCTTAACAAAAAGATTCTATCCTTGTCTCCACCTTGTATTTTGGCGCGTTCCATATCGTTAAATGCCGCCTTGAGAAAATCTCCGTTAAGGTATACATTAATATCGCTTGCTTCCCAATCATTTGGTTTCTTATCTTTGTGTTCTGTTGTATTAAAAACGCGCAATGAGAGTATTTGGTCGGATATTAGTAGAACCTTGTTCTCTCTGTTTTTATAGTCCAATATGCGCCATATTATTTGCGGACTACTTGAGAAACGCAAATGGTTCCCTTTGGCGAGCTGCGAATCGGATTCAAGTATGGTGTATATTTCATGGGGTAACTGTTTTTGCTTCTCTGCTTCACCCAACCCGCTAAAATATGTAATAAACTCTTCGTGCTGAAATTCGTATTTTGTATCATTATCTTTGCATTGTAAGAAAAGAGTAGGGAAGTCCTTCCCAAATTTTTCTGTCATTTGATCTACGCTTATTTCAAATATTTTCTGAGAAGCAAAATAGGTTGCCAACTCAATCAGTTTTATCTTAAGGTTTTCTTTGAATTCTACTATATCTTGTTCTCTTTTTTCTTTTGGTTTGGATTTATAGTGTTGTTTTTTATATTCTCTTTCTAACAACACATCCACCATTTTTTGGAAGTATAGTGTTTTAGACAGTTGACTCAAATCAGGTTCATCTAGTAAAATATGCGCATAGGCGCTGTATAGTGGAAGGGCAATGAATTTACCTGTTCTTTTGCCGTCTGTGTTTTTAGCCCTGTATAAAGTTTTGATTGCTTTTTTAATTCTTTCTTTTTGCCAAAACGTGATTCTGTCAAAACGGAGTGTGTCGTCGCCATAGAACTTGTATTTACGGTTGTTAACCTTAAATACTCTCTTTGCATATTTTATTGCCGCTTTTTCTGAAATATAATCTTGATTGTACTCACAAATCTCTAAATTTGAAATCCATCTTCCTTCGCTCAATGATTGGGATGAAATATCGCTTTTTAGATTGGTGTTGTCAGTAGTTCTATATGTAATAACTATTGTGTTTGTGTAATTTGATGAGTATAACATATCTATTATTTCAAAAAGCCTTTCTTTTCTCCAAGCAACATTGTCAACAGTTGAGGATTTAGGTTGTAACTCGTCAAACCCGTCGAAAATCAGTATTGTATTCTCAGATTGGGTTACTGTTTCTTTTAGTACTTTAAAACTGCACTTTCTGCAATAAAACAACTGTACTTTGGAAACAGGGTCGACAACATGTAGATTCCTGATTATATTTTTTAATAGTATCATAATGAAAGTCCTGAGGAAATACCAAAGAGATAGCCTCATACATAGATTTTTTGAGAATTTTGTTTTCCCACAAGCAGGGTTTGCAAAAACGAAATAAAGCGGTGACGTGTTCCTACTCCATTTATGAGGGTATTCACTTTTAGCAATATATTTCACAATTCTTCTGTAACGTAATCTTTCTAGGATATCAGAAACACCGCTGCTATTATATAAAAATAACCGTGGCTGAACAAAGTGTTTTATTTCAGTTTTTGTGAATCCATTCTGAACTTGAGATTTTATTATTACTTGCTTTCTCATGTGGAAGTAAAGCCATATGAAAGCAAGAACACTTACCACAAAAATAATAAGCCCCCAATTCTTTTGTACAAAAACAAGCACAGAAGACCAATCAAGCGTATTACCAGTTGGCTGTGATGAGGATAAGCTTGTTATTGTTTGTATACTCATTTTTACCACGCCCTTACCTTGTCGGCGCCTGATGGGACAACCCCCTTCCCCCTACCTCGTTCGCGAATGGGGCTTTGGACGAGGGAATGTGGATGACCCAAAAACATGCGCTCCCTTGACTATTGCTGAATATACATCAAAAATATATGAAACGCAATAGCGCCTGAATGGAATAATCTTGGGTTTACATGGCGCTATGTCGAATGGTTTGCGGTCGTATAAATCTCCATTATCGTTTGATCTTGATAGTATTGATTGTGCCTGAGGGCGCAAAAGATTAGAAGATTTCAGATTACAGATTTAACCATAAAGCGGGGCGTACTCCACCCTTGGCAAAGTACACGCTGCCTCCGAGCAGGTAGAGGCCGCCGCCATAGTCGACGAACGCGGCATAAATATCAGTGCAGCCGGGCGACCGAAGCCACCACCACCAGGTTTCCTCACCGTTGCAAGCGATAGCATTTTCCACCATGGGCATCTCTTTGGGAAACCACCTGCTATAACGTCCTGACAATATTTCCTCTTTAGTAGCGCCCAAATAAATAGAATTGTCACGACACCAATCCCAATACTCTTCAGCGGTTTTTGTTGTAGTCTGATAATACTTTTTGCTCATTATATCTTTTGTACTTAACAGAAATACTTTGTCAATAGTTTCTTTTCCTTGAATCGGTTCTACTTTCGAGCCATTTGTTGAAATATAACCTTCACTGCTGTTATCATCTGCTTCGATTCTTATGCCATTCTCTTCTGGCGGACAGATACGCACTAATTCTTCAGCAGAGAAGCGAGATAAGAACCCGTTTGTATTGTAGTCAATTTTCCCCATCGTACCGTCTGGACGCGTGTATTCGCGAACTGTCATTTCGTTGTTCAAATAGGCGCGCAATGAGCAATCGTGCCAGTTGGTTCCTGTATAATCAGCGCTCTTCCAGTATTCCTCGGTAACAGCGTCAAATGCTCTCTTTTCGATAACATCATGCGTTATTATCAGCTTTTGTTTCCTTCCTTTATATTGGCGCTCACCTAAAACATCCCAAATCAGATTGCCCAATTTAAGCGTTTCTCTGCCAAGTAAATTTGTTTTTATATCCTCGTCGTATTCATCTGGGAAAGTTACATCGCAGCCAAAGAAAGCGAATTTTCCAGCGTTTATGATACTCGCGGGTACAATTACGTCCAGATTAAGCGGACACTTCTCAAAAGCGTGAGAACCGATTGTTGTCAATGTGTTTGACAAATTTATAGTTCTTAATTTAGCGCAACCGTAAAATGCTGCTGTGCCAATGGATTCCAACTGACTGTTTTCCTCGAAGACAACTTCTTCAAGGTTATCGCAGCCGTTGAACGCTTCGAATCCGATGTGTTTTACGCTTGATGGTATGATGAGTTTTTTGATATATGTATGCGATTTGAATGATTGTGTCGCGACTTCCGTTTCACTGTCTCTTATTATAACGGTAGAGAAAGCGTCGAGGCTAAATTTAGCAAATGCGCTGTCACTGCTTTCACGTTCCTGCAATAGACGCGTCATAAAACTACGCATATAGTGTTTTTCATCATTCCGCCATGCATAGATAATATATTTTGAAAATTCTTCCAGGCCAAAAACCTCAATAACTCGTAAGACAAAATATTCACCTACTATATCCGGTATTATATCCGGTTCAATCGGTTCACAGTTTCCATTGTTAAAGATTGATATTTCTGAAAACTTTTTAATTGAAGTTGTTGTTGGAGTTGGTAAGGTTATTCCCAAAGAAGCGCATGTCTTCTCAACAGGTACAATGCCGATCATTGTCGCGATAGCACTAAGGACTATCGCTGTTTTTTCATCCATAGTATACCAATTATCAGAAACTGTAAACTCGTCGTTAGCTAATGAATCACGTATTGTTTTTATTTCATGATCTAACCTATAGTCTAATATATCTTTAGCGCACGAAATGCTTCTATTTTCTGAAAGAGCGTCAACAAGCATAAGAGCGTAAAGAGGGCGTACATAAGTCGTTTTGTTTTCAGCTAGCGCCACAAATCTTTGGTAGACCTCTTCGGGTTTTAAGAACTCTCGCTTCTTATAGTATTTTTTAATGTATTTATCGATAAGATCCTGCATTGACTGTTCATTAAGCAAATTGTCCAAAGCAATTGGACTACCTTTAAAGTGATAACCTTTGTGGAAAAAATCATTAAATACCCGAGATGTCGACTCCCTGCGTTGAATCAAAATAACTCGGATTTTCCTTTTTTTGTTTTTGCCTTCAGGCAAAGTAGAAATCCAATCGATTATTTCTGCTGTATTATACTCAGCGTAATCGAGGATAAACAAAGTCTTCCTTCCCAGCTGCGATGAACATTCATTAAGTAAGTCTTTTGTATAACCTTTTGATGTTTTCGCTGGCATACACGGTTGCCAACCCCAAGGTCTATACCATTTACGCTTCTTTGATCGCATAAAATCGTAGCACAACTTGGATTTGCCTGTGCCGCCTTCACCTGTTATTAAGCACCACTGAACAGAATCTTTGCATTTTAAGAAGTCATTCAGTTTTCTTAATTCATCATCATACCCGACGACATTGATTTTCAGGGTCGAATAATACAGGTGATGTTGGGATGTTTTTTTCTTGTGCTTAGGGTCTATATGTTTGTCACGCGCCGAGTTTGGACGTATTCTTGTGATGAAGTTCCATATCCCAAGAATACCAGGCCCCAATATTAAAACAACCACAGTATCAATGAGGTACTTGTAAAAATCATCGAGGGCGTTCCACCAATCTGCAATGTTACTCATCGGCAATGTCTCCCCCTTAAATTGAGATATACTATTTGGATATGCAACATGAGTTTTAACCCCTCGTCCTTAGCCCCATTCGCGCACGAAGGGGGTGCCGCCCGCAGGCGGCGGGGGTTGTCCCCAAAGCCTCGCTCCCTTGACTACTGCTGAATATACATCAAAAATATATGAAACGCAATAGCGCTTTAGTGGTGTAAACCGCAAAAATAGGTCACTTATCAGAGTGCGG
>WRNV01000019.1 GCA_009776445.1 Oscillospiraceae bacterium
ATGTATGAGAACATTTCCATTACTTTTTCGTTCGCTCCGCCGTGCCTCGGGCCCTTAAGCGAACCTATCGCTGCCGCAATCGCGGAATATATATCTGTACCAGAAGAGGATAAAACGCGGCAAGCAAACGCTGAGTTGTTACCGCCGCCATGTTCAGCGTGCAGTACCATACACAGATCCAGCAGCCGCGCTTCTTCCGGAGTAAAGCTGTTGTCCCGCCTAACCGAATGCAGGAAATTCTCGGCAATTGAGTACCCTTTTTGCGATCTGTGAAGATAAAGCCCTTCCCTATCGAAGTAGTGGCATTTGGCTGCGTACGCGTGGGCGACAATGATGGGGCAGCAAGCCAGGATATGCAACGCGCGGTTAAGCTCTTTTTCAAGGTTGCGGTCGTTTACTTCTGGGTCGTCGTCGTATGAATACAGCGCCAGCATAGAACGCGCCATTTTGTTCATTATATTCATGCTGGGCGCCGCCAATATCATGTCTTCCGTGAATCCGTCAGGTAGTTCGCGGAATTCTTCGATTATCCCGCGAAATGTTTCAAGCTCTGTTTTATCAGGCAGTTTTCCAAAAATCAGCAAGTATGCCGTTTCCTCGTATCCGGAGCGCCCTTCACTCAGAAATCCGTCGACAATAGCAGACACGTCTATGCCCCGGTAATACAGTTTCCCTTCCATCGGTACCTTTTCACCGTCGCGCACATAGTAGCCCTGCGTACTCCCTATCCTTGTTACGCCAGCCATAACGCCTGTCCCGTCTTGATTGCGGAGCCCGCGCTTGACAGCATGTATCTCATAGTGGGATTTCCCAAACGTTATCTGATCCTTAAGCTCACCGGCGCGTTCGTGGATAAACTCACGACAAGCCGCGCGATTCATTGACATTGCTTCCATACGCTCCTTTAGAAAAATACACTATATATTACCTAAGGTATCCCATAGTACAGCATTACGCTGAATATGTCAAATCTAACAAAAAGTTTACCTCTGTTTATTGACAGCTAAATTTAATAATAATTTAATTCCATTTGTCAGGGAAAAATGGTATAGTTACCAGCGTGAGCATCGCCCACAACACACCACACGCAAATTGTAATCAAAACGCTACGGCGCGGCTCGCTTAAATTACTGACATGGGGGTAAACAGGCATAAATCGAGAAAAGAAAAATCATCATACGGTTTATTCTGACAACATGGCGCCGGGCGTTGCCTTAACATGCGTGAATACAGGCAAGTTTAAGACCGGTTGCCTAATGATAAACCTTGTCGGCAAACTCAGCGGTGATACTGCCGCGAGCTTTGCCCTCCTGCCGCGAGTGCTTTTGCGCGGTTCCGCGCGCCACCCCGACATGGAACAAATCACGGTGGCGCTCGACGAATTGTACGGCGCTCGTATCGAGCCAATAGTGCGTAAAAAAGGCGAGGCGCACTGCGTCGGGTTTTACTCTGACTTCCCCGATAACCGCTTTTTCCAAGGAAGCGAAAGTGTCCTCGAACAAGTGGCGAACTTAGTTTTCGAGATACTGCTCACCCCCATCATGAAGGAAGGCCTTCTTCTCGCTGAATATATCGATAGTGAAAAAAAGAACCTCATCGATGATATCCAAGCCGGTATAAATGACAAACGTAGCTATTCGATCGACCGTTTGATCGAAGAAATGTGCGCTGGAGAGGCGTTTGCGACCAACAGACTCGGCGATGTCTCAGGCGTCGACGCCATAACGCCACAGTCCCTCACGGCGGCGCATCGAGATATCCTAAAGTGTTCGCGCATTGAAATTCTTTATTGCGGCAACGCGGAACCCGAGCAAGTTAGATCCGCAATGCGCCCACTGTTGGACGGCTTACCGGAGCGCGCCGATGTGGCGCTCCCGGATACCGAGGTCATATTTTATCCAAATAGCCGTCCCCCCAAGCGTTTCGAGGAAACACTCGACGTAGCGCAAGGAAAGCTGGCTGTCGGTTTCCGTCTTGGGGACTCCATGAAGGGCATACCGGATTATCCGGCATTTATGGTATTCAACGCCATATATGGTGCCGGCGATGTGTCAAAACTGTTTCTCAACGTCCGTGAAAGGCTATCCCTCTGTTATTACATAGGCTCTATGCTTGAAGTCTACAAGGGCGTCTTAATCGTCGCTTCCGGCATCGACCCTTCGAATTTTGAGACCGCCCTTGACGAAATTCTTACCCAGCTTGGGCAAATTAAGGACGGGATAATCAGTGAACAGGAACTACAGTCAGCGAAAAACTCAGTTATAACCGCGATAATGTCAGAGATGGATCGGCCCGCCGGACTTTTGGAGCTTTATTTTAGCAGTATACTATCAAAAAACCTCTATGACCCCCCTTCGCTGCGCGACATGGTCGAAGCTGTCTCCGCTGACCGCGTCGTGAAAATCGCGTCCGGGGTCGAACCGGACTCAGTATACACTCTCAAATGGAATAGAGGTCAGCGCCAATGATGAACCGCAAAGAGTACGCACAAATCGACGAAACGCTATATATAGGAAGACTTTCAAACGGCCTATCAGTTTTTGTGTCTCCAAAGAACGGGTATCATAAATGTTGCGCGTTTTTCGCGACTGATTACGGCTCTATGGACACTCGCTTCAAGTTTAGCGGCAATTGGATCGAAACCCCTGACGGAACCGCGCATTTTCTCGAACACAAGCTGTTCGACATGGAGGACGGCAATGCTATAACATTGCTTTCAGAAAATGGCGCCTCCGCCAACGCGTTTACCTCGACCGATATAACGGCGTACCATTTTGAATGTATAGACAAGTTCCAGGAAAATCTCAAAATGCTCTTAAGGTTCGTTTCTGCTCCGCACTTCACGCCGGAGGGCGTTGAAAAGGAACGTGGCATCATCAGCCAAGAGATACTTATGGACAAGGACGACCCGGACTACTGCCTGTACTATGGCCTGATGGAATCGTTATTTAGCCACAGCCCTCTACGCGTCCCCATCACCGGAACTGTGGAAAGCATCGAAGAAATAACCCCCGAGACGCTTTATAAATGCCACAACGCTTTCTATGTCCCATCAAATATGGCCCTATGCGTCGTAGGCGACGTCGAGCCGACGGAAGTTTTTGATATAGCCGAAAGCGCTTTGGCAGCGAAAATGATGGAACTGCCGGAACGCGATTACGGTTTGCGGGAACCTCCCCGCCCCGCTGCTTCCAGATTTTCCAAAGATATGGACGTTAGCTTACCTATCTTTCTGGCAGGATGCAAGACTGATCCCGTCCCCTGTGGTCAAGAAAGATTGCGGCTTGAGCTTGTCGGTGCGCTCACGCTTGACATACTTGCCGGTCATTCCTCACCGCTATACTTTCGGCTATATAAACAGGGCCTTGTCAGCAGCGACTTTTCGGCTTCATTTGACGTATCCTCCGGAGTGGCGTATACTATTTTCGGTGGCGAAACCAGGGAACCGGAGCGAGTTTTCGATGAAGTAAACGAAGAAATCGCCAGGTTGCTGAAGGAAGGCCCGGACACGGAACTTTTGAGCCGCGTCAAAAAAGCCCTCTTAGGCGGTTTTATACGCTCGCTGAACTCATTTGACGCAATCTGCGGGAATATCGTCAGTAGCTATTTTCAGAGGTACGACTCCTTTGAGACGCCAGAAATCCTTTCTTCGATAACGGGAAGCGATGTCGCCCAGTTCTTGCAAAATAGCCTTATTTCTGATAATATGGCAATATCGGTCATATATCCTAAGTCGCAACAATTGAAAGAAGAGGAGGAAACATTTTGAGCACAGATATGATATCATTCCCTATTTTTGGTGAGGAGTTTCTCATCGACGCCCCGCGCTTCCTAACAATATTCGGTTTTAAGATTTATCTCTACGGTCTATTCATAACCGCCGGGTTTGCTCTTGCCGCGCTTTACCTGATCAAGCGTCATGAAGTTTTTGGCCTGACAAAGGACAATATCCTCGACCTCGTAATCATGGCGGTCCCTTGTGGGCTCATAGGCTCAAGGATCTATTATATCATATTTAACGCCGAACAATACTTTGGGCCGGGCAAGTGGCGAAACATAATAATGTTTCGGGAAGGCGGGCTTGCGATTTACGGCGGCGTTATTGGCGGGGTAATAGCTATCCTTATTTACAGCCGAATAAAAAAGATACATTACAGCAAACTGTTTGACGCGGCAGGATTTGGACTGCTTATCGGGCAGTCAATCGGCCGTTGGGGCAACTTTTTCAATCGCGAAGCGTATGGGGTTGCAACGGACGCGCCATGGCGCATGGGCCTTGAAACAGCTATCGGCGTCATGTATGTACACCCGACGTTCCTGTACGAAATGTTGTGGAACGGCGTTGGTTTGCTCGCCATGCACATTTTTTCGAAAAAGCGGAAAGCAAAGTACCATGGGCAATACTTTTTATTCTATGTCGCATGGTATGGTTTTGGTCGCTTCATGATCGAAGGTATCAGGAGCGATAGCCTGTATGTTTACGGAACCGACATCCGTATTTCCCAGTTCCTTGCCGCAGCATCATTTTCTGTAGCTGTCGTGCTGCTCATACGCAATTATTTACGTGGAAAACATGTTGAAAGTTTGGTTTAGTTATCGTGTAAGGAGAAATTCTATACCGCGTGATCAGACGCAATAAAGGGAACTTTTGGTTGCTTCTAATGCTCTGGCCACTGTCACGGTAGCTGAACCTAAAAAATAGGAGGTATGAAAAATGGCAAATTATGATGACTTGAAGAAGAAAGCCAAAGACGCGCTGGAAACAATTGCCGACGTTTCGGTAGAAGCGTATAAACTTGCCGAAGAGAAGGCTAAAGTATTCGCCAGGAAGGCAAAGCTCAATGCTGAGATATCGCGTGAAAAAGCGACAATCAGAAAACTTAAGCTCGACATTGGCGGAGTTTACTACGATCTGCACAAAGACGACGCTGATGACGCCCTTAAGGAACTGTGCGCCAGTATCACCGCCTCTCTCGACAGCATCGCGGCAAAAAGATGTGAATTGGAGGACCTGAAGAGAAACGGGGGCGATGATGAGTGTTGCGCGGAAACTGAAGAAGAGCCAACACCAGAAGATGATGGCGGCAGCGACAGCGACGACGACGAAGGTGACAATTCAGACGAGTGACCTCGGGATAATTTGCGCCAAAAGAGCTGTTTGGAAGTAAACATATTTCCAAACAGCTTTTTTTATTGGTAAGTTTCCATGACATTAAGCAAAGTTTGGATGGTTCCTCGCAAGGAAGACAGACGGATTTCCTGGTGCCAAAGTCATCCAAAAACATGAAAACCTTAAAGCGGCTTGAAGTATTTTTACGTTTTTGCCCGTAAAAAAAGATATTCAAACTGGGGTGCTGTAGAAAAGAAATAAGAAAAAAGTGAGATTAGCGACATTTTATAAATACAGAAAAACCTCCATATATCAAGGTTATTCGAGTTGTGTAAAACTGAACGATGAATATTTTGCAAAAAAAAATGTAAAAAATCAAAAAAAGTATTGACCTTCAAGTAGCTTTAATATTTAGACTATTATCACAATAAGAACAAGCGAAAATAGTATAAATTTAATCTAGTAGTCATATCTAAGAAAGAAGGGATTAGCATGAGTCTCGGTGAAAAACTAAGGAACTTACGCCTTAAGACAAAGAAAACGCTATTTGAACAAAGCCAGCTTTTAGGAGTGTCGATGAATTCTGTGTATAGATGGGAGCACGACCTTGCGGTTCCAAGAAAGTCGATGTTGAGAACTATGGCTGACTACTATGCCGTACCGCTTGACTGGCTGCTCTCAGAAGGCGCCTCCGCGTCGCTGGTAAGCGATATCGAGCAGAAGCTGCTGTGCATGTTCAGAAAATTATCGGACAATAATCGATATAAAGTTTTAGGGTATGTGGAACGTATGTGCGTTGAAGAATACGGTTTTGAACCCCAGCAATAAGGGAGCAAGAACAAGGAGCTGTGAACAACAAGATGCGTAAGTTATTTATCCACAGTGTCAGTAAGTACGAAAACGGCCGCATAAGTTGCGGTCGTTTTTTCTTTTTCTTTTTGTTCAGTAGGCATCCAAAAACACAGGTTGGTAACAGGCAACGCACTGGTACTGCGGTGAAAACTTGTACAATTGGCCAAACTTGTGTGCGGAGCCTGTAACCATTGCGAGTTTATTGAATACCCACTGAACATTTACTGTTTTTTCTTTCTGTTCACGTTTTTTGTACGCAAATAGTTGCGGCGACGTGATTTTTGTGTTACTATTCTGGAAAACATGATAAAGGACAAAAAACATGAGAATAATAGAACACCCTGTGCTTAAATTCGAGCGCGGCGAAAAGATATCGTTCTATTTTAACGGTCAAGAGCTTGAAACCTATCAAAATGAGACCATCGCGGCGGCGCTTCATGCAGCCGGCGTCCGTAAGCTGGGCGAAAGCCCAAAACTGCACCGCCCCCGGGGACTTTTTTGCGCAATTGGAAATTGTTCGTCATGCTTTATGACTGTAGACGGGGAACCGAATACACGCGTATGCGTAATGAAAGTCAAGCCGGGCATGCGTGTTGAAGAACAACACGGAAAAGGTGCACTGAAAGGTATTACTATATGAAACAGGCGGAGATCATGGTGATAGGCGGCGGGCCTGCTGGACTGAGCGCCGCGATTGCTGCCGCGTCTCTGGGCGCGCGGGTGCTGCTGGCTGAACGCGATGGCGTCCCAGGCGGTCAATTGGTCAAGCAAACGCACAAATTCTTCGGATCAGAGAAGCAATTCGCGGGCAAGAGAGGGATACACATCGGGCGGATGTTGCTCGACAACGCCCAGGTCTACACGAATGTAGAGATATGGACCGATAGTACCGTACTCGCTATATACAATGACAGCGTAGTTACCGTGGAACATGAGGGCAAGCACACCAAAGTCAAGCCGGAGCGCGTAATAATCGCCACCGGGGCAGCGGAGAAATTCCTCTCCTTCCCTGGCAACGATCTACCGGGCGTATATGGCGCGGGCGCTGTCCAGACGCTTATGAACGTAGCGGGGATAAAACCTGCGCGGCGCGTATTGATGGTCGGCGCGGGCAATATTGGCCTGATCGTGTCATACCAACTTTTACAAGCTGGCGTGGAGGTTGCGGCTGTCGTTGAAGGATCACCTCGAATCGGCGGATACCGGGTACATGCGTCGAAGATACGGCGCGCTGGCGTCCCTGTGCTCACCCGCCATACCATCCTTGAAGCCTATGGTGATGGGGAGGTGGAAGGCGCGTCGATCGCGCAAGTAGATGAGCATTGGAGACCGGTCGCGGGTACGATACGGGATATTCCTTGCGACACGGTTTGCCTTGCTGTAGGTCTCTCCCCTTTGACGGAGCTTGCTTGGCAGGCAGGGTGCGAGATGGCCTATATCCGCGAGCTGTCAGGCTATGTACCGATAGTTAGCAGTTATCTTGAAACCACCCGCCCCGGCATTTATTGCGCCGGCGACGTATGTGGCATAGAAGAAGCGTCGTCGGCAATGGTCGAGGGGCGCTTGGCAGGAATTTCCGCCGCCGCCAGCCTTGGCTATGGAGAGGGAAAGGCGGACGCGTTACAAAAAGAAGCCATGGGGGAGCTAGCTGAACTGCGGGCAGGCGATGTCTGTGAGCATATACGCGCAGGCTTGGAGAAAATGGCAAACTACAGAGCAAGGCAGGGGTAATGATGCTGATTGACGACGGAATACCGACAAAAGAAGATTTGGCTAAAGTCTTCCCTTCAGAAGAGCGGCTCAAAAAAGGCGCGGTGGCTATTTTAGAGTGTTTCCAGGAAATACCCTGCAACCCTTGTGTGAATGCCTGCAAACGCGGCTCGATCACCATACCGGGCGATATTAATCACTTGCCTGTGTTGGACGCGCAGATTTGCGACGGCTGCGGGGGGTGTATTCCGCTTTGTCCTGGCTTGGCGATTTTTATTGTAGACATAACCTGGAGCGAGGATCGAGCTCTGGTCAAGTTGCCTTTTGAAAACCTACCCGTACCTAAGTCTGGGCAGTACGCGGCTGGCCTCAATCGCGCGGGGCAGGAAGTGGGATGGTTTGAAATAATCAAGGTAGTCCCAGGCGGAAAAACAAATTTGACATATACTATAACATTGGCCGTTCCGCAGGATCTGGCTATGGAAGTACGTAGTATACGGGCAGGGGGATATAGAGATGGCGATCAACAAGGACGCTGAGTCTATGATATGCCGTTGCGAGGACGTCACGCGCGAAATGATACTTGCATGTATGGCAGACGGTTATAAAACGGCGGACGAAATAAAACGCGCGACAAGGGCTGGCATGGGTCCCTGTCAGGGGCGCGCTTGCCGCCACCTTATAGCCTCCGAGCTTTCGCGTGTTTTCAACATACCAATAGAAGAGGTTTTAACGCCGACGTTCCGTCCGCCGACAAAATCGATAAGCCTAGGCGCGTTGGCCGACGCATACACGGATTCGGACTCGGCTTTGGGGAGCTCGGATTATGAAGAATAATTACGATGCCGTCATTATTGGCGGCGGTATTATAGGATGTTCCATTGCCTTCGAGCTGGCAAAACGCGGGCTGAAGGATACGCTTGTGATAGAGCGGGAGTATCTTACCTCAGGCGCTACCGGGCGATGCGGCGCGGGCATTCGCCAACAGTGGGGCTCGGCGCTCAACGCCACGCTGGCTTCAGAAAGTATGAGGATTTTCGAACACCTGGAAGAATACACTGGCTATAGCGGGAGCTGTGGAGTCAATCAGGGCGGATACTTATTAGTCGCCTATACTGAAAAGGAATGGGAGCAGTTCCACAAGAATCTGGAAGTCCAGCGTTCGATTGGAATTAATTCTTACGCCGTGGATTTGGACGGTGCCAAGGAGATCGTGCCTCATATAAACACGGAGGGCATGTTCGGTGCGGCTTTCTGCGCCGAAGACGGTCACGCCGACCCCTTCCACTGCACTTTTGCATACGCGAAAGGAGCGCGGAGGATGGGCGTCGATATCGAGACATATACCACAGTAACGGGGTTCGGCGTGGAGGACGGGCAAATCAGAACAGTTAAGACAAACAAAGGCGTTGTCCAGGCTAACATAGTCCTCAACTGCACCGGTGGTCACGCGGCAAAGCTGGCTGAATTAGTAAACGACGACCCGCCGGTATTCCCGGAGCGGCATCAGATACTCGTCACAGAAGCGGTCGCCCCCATAATGAAACCAATGGTATTATCATTCTCCCGAAGGTTCTATGTGCAACAAACTCCACATGGTTGCGTGCTCATGGGGATGGGCGACCCGGACGAGCCTGTCGGTATTAACATCCGTTCCACCTGGCAATATATGGAGTGTAACGCGTACTTGGTTACAAAAACGCTGCCCGTGTTCCGAAACCTGCGTGTGGCGCGTCAGTGGGCGGGGCTTTATGACATGACCCCCGACAGCCATCATATCATCAGCGAAGCCAAGAGCGCGAAAGGATTTATTACTATCGCCGGTTTTTCCGGCCACGGTTTCATGGTCGCGCCGCGTGTAGCTATACTTGTAGCCAACTACTTGACAGGTAGTGATGATAGCGTAGATATCAAACGATTCTCCGCAGACCGTTTCAACTCCGGGGAGTTACTGTACGAACCGTCCGTCGTTTGACTACGGAGTTAATCGCGAAGGGAAGGCGGCTTTTATGCTCGATGTAGCGATACTAACCGTATCCCCGGAACTGACGCAAGATGAATTCGAATCGCTGCTTTGCCTGGTATCCGCAGATAAACAGGAGAAGGTAAAACGTTACCGATTCTTTCGGGACGCGCGAAATTCCCTGCTTGGCGACGTACTTGCGCGCAAGGAAATCTGCCGCACTACAGGGCTCCGCAATGACGAGCTTGCATTCTCGGAAAACTTTTACGGAAAACCATTTCTGGAAAACTATCCCAGCGTCCACTGCAATATTTCCCATACGGGAAACTATATAGCTTGCGCCATATCCGATAAGTGCGTCGGGATAGACATAGAACTTATAAAACCTATTGACATCCATATCGCGGAACGCTTCTTCTCCCCTGAAGAAACAGCTTACATCAAACAACCCGATGATCAATACCAAAATCGCTACCGGTTCTTCGAGGTCTGGACCAAAAAGGAGAGCCGCGTAAAATGGGAAGGTATGGGCTTGTCGAAGCCACTACCTTCATTTAGTGTGTTATATCCTGACGAGACGGAACAGATCGCCTATTTTAAGGTGTTTGAGAATGATGAAGCAATCTGCCACGTTTGCGCTTCATGTGAGGAAAGCCCCATTGTCAGAGTGTTGGACACGACCGAGTTTACCAGTCTCAGTCTATAAATCAGTCTATAACGTAGACTACGCCTCTTCAGTGGTTGCAGCGCTATAGAGACGGTAGCCGCCGCTCAGGTTGTACGCGTCAAACCCGTTTTGCGCCAAAATACGCGCGGCTATGTAGCTTCGTGCGCCACTGTGGCATAATACGTAGACAGGTTTGTCTTGCGCGAGCGCACTGATATTCTCCCGCAATGAATCCAGCGGTATGTTCACAAACCCTTCAACAGGGCCGCTTTCGACTTCCAGAGGGCTACGTACATCAAGTAGTGTGACGCTACCGTCGCGTGGGAGCCTGTCTACTTCGTGCCAATGGAAGTTCTTCACTTTTCCGGTAAGTACGTTTTCAATCATATAACCCACCATATTAACAGGATCTTTCGCGGATGAATACGGAGGCGCGTAGCACAGCTCCAGTCTTGCAAGGTCATAAGCCGACATTCCGGCTCTAATCGCCACCGCTAACACGTCGCAACGTTTATCCACGCCGTCAAAGCCTACAATTTGCGCCCCGAGGATTTTACCGCTACTGTTATCAAAAACCACTTTCAGGGACATGAATTCCGTACCGGGATAATAGCCCGCGTGGCCTTCCTGCCAAAGGAATACTTTATCGTAATCTAAACCAAGCCTTTTTGCCGACTTTTCGCTTAAGCCGGTCGCCGCCACTGTCATATCAAACACTTTAATAACCATAGACCCTTGCGTCCCGTCATATTCGGAAGGTATACCGCATATGTTGTCAGCCGCTATTCGCGCCTGTTTATTAGCGGGACCCGCCAGAGGGATCATCGCGGCTTGCCCCGTGACAAAATCCACTACTTCTACTGCGTCGCCCACAGCATAAATATCCGGATCTGAAGTCCGCATATACTTGTCAACGATAATTCCGCCGCGCTCGTTTATTTCCAACCCCGCGTCTTTTGCGAACCACGTCTCAGGTTTGACGCCGATGGCTAGAACTACCATATCCGCTTCCAGTGAGCCGCCCGAAAGCTGTAGAACCAGGCGGTTATCGTGTTGTGTGATTTTTTGCAAACCGTTATTTAAGTACAGTGAAACGCCTTTTTTACGCAGATAGCTATGGATGTCGCGAGCCATGTCGATATCCAAAGGCGCGATCACTTGGTTTGATAGTTCGATGACGCTCACATCCAAACCTGCTTCTTTCAGGTTTTCAGCCATTTCAATACCAATAAAACCACCGCCGACCACCGCCGCGCTTTCAGGGCACTTTTCCAACAAAAACGCTTTGATATTATCGATATCGGTTATATTTCGTAATGTGAACACGCGCTCCAACTTAGCCCCGTCTACCGGCGGGATGATAGGCAAGCCTCCAGGGGAGATTATCAGTTGGTCGTAACTTTCCAGATAAGTCGCACCGGTTTTTCTGTTTTGCGCAAATACTGTTTTCGTGGTTTGGTCGATTGACAGAACTTCGCTTAGCGCCCTCACATCCACGTTAAACCGCTGGTGGAAGCTCTCGGGCGTCTGAAGAAGCAAGTCCTCGCGATCGGCTATCGTTCCACCAATGTAGTAAGGCAAGCCGCAGTTAGCGAAAGATATATGCTCCCCTCGTTCAAACATGATGATCTCGGCATTTTCGTCAAGCCGGCGCAGCCGCGCAGCCGCCGTAGCGCCGCCGGCTACCCCGCCAACGATTACTATCTTTTGCACAATTGCACCTCTTTTAACGTTATCCTTCTTTTTCTTTACGGTTTATTATAAAACAACAGGCATGAATAGTCAATGATTGTTCGAAAGTTACTATTAGCTTAACTGATCTGTATTGCAACTTTTATTCAACAAAAATAATGCCTTACCTACAATTATCGCTGTTCTCATATGCATAAAAGTGTGATATCGTATAGTGTGAATAGACTTTCTCTTTTCACTGGAGCTATACCTATGCATATAATAGCGAATACGTATAAAATAATTAGCCAAATAGGTTCAGGTGGAGGCGCCATTATTTATTTAGCTGAACATATGCGGCTTGGAAAGAAAGTTGTGCTAAAGGCCGACAAGCGAACCTTGTCTACAGGACTCAAGGATTTGAGGCGAGAGGTTGACGCCCTAAAAGACCTGAACCATGCGTATATCCCCCACGTATACGACTTCATTGAGGACAACGGCACTGTCTATACCGTAATGGACTATATCGACGGCGAAAGCTTCGATAAGCCGCTTAGGCGTGGCGAAAGGTTTAGCCAAGAGCAAGTGATAAAGTGGGCGCGTCAATTGCTGGAAGCGCTGGCATATATCCACAGCAGACCCCCGCATGGAATGCTGCACGCCGACATAAAACCTTCCAATGTCATGCTCACGCCGCAGGGCGACGCGCGCCTTATCGACTTCAACATCGCCCTTGTGTTTGGGGAAGAAGGCGCTGTCGCAGTCGGGCGCAGTTTTGGCTACGCTTCCCCGGAACATTACGGACTTGACTTTTCGTCAAGTAAGCAAACACGCGAGACTCAAACTGAAACAGGTGTGGTTACCGAGGTTTCAAGCATCCCAGCTTCAATGATCGAGACGGTGTTGGGGTCCACACCACGCCCACGCCCAAGCTCAAGCAACGGGACGCCGGGCAAAAGAAGCGCTATGCTCAATGTCCGTTCGGACATCTACAGCTTGGGCGCTACTTTGTATCACATAATGACCGGAGAGCGCCCGGCGCAGATCGCTACAGACGTCAAGCCAATGTCCGCTAAAGACTTCAGTACCGCCGTTATCAATATAATATCAAAGGCCATGAATCCAAATCCGAATTTGCGCTGGCAGACAGCAGAGGAAATGCTGTCCGCGTTTGAGAATTTGCGTGAAAAAGATCTACGCTTTAAACGCCATAATCGGGTAGCTGTCATACCAGTCGCCCTGTTAGCGGCGCTGCTCTTAGTCTGCTGCTTTGCCCTCTTCGTTGGGCGAATAGCAATGAAACAGGAACAACAGCAATCGGCGGAGGAGCAAGATCAACTGGCGCTGCAAGACTCGGCTTACGCGCTGGCTGAATACTCCGCCAACGCGCTACGCGACGGTGATACGGACGCGGCTATCCGTTATGCCCTCCAAGCTCTATCCGACTCGCGTATCGCAGATGCTCAGAAGTCGCTAACTGACGCGCTGGGGGTATATGACCTCTCTGACAGGTTCAAACCTTATAGCAGCGTTGAAATGCCATCAGCGCCATTATATATGGCGATTTCCCCTGAAGGAAAAACATTCGCCGTCCTTTGCGACTTTGAAGTCGCGGTCGTCGACTCAACCACTGGAAAGGTAATCGCGCTGCTTCCGGTGGAGCGATCCGCCCTATCGGAGGTTCATTATATAAACGAAGACACTATAATCTACTCAGGTAACAAAGAACTGCGCGTCTACAACTGCACAAAGGGGGAAATAGTATGGATAAGTCGTCCCGCTACATCTATCGCGGTATCAGCGGACGGGAAAGTAGCTGCCGCAGTTTATAAGGATGAAAGAAACGTAACTGTTTACGATACTTCAAACTGGCTCTTTCTTAATTATGTGGAGCTTTCCTGGGATAACCAAAACGTTGCCACCAACGACAATTTTACTAACCCGAACGACAAGCTATTTGCTTTAAACAATGATGGAACCCTACTTAGCACCAGTTTTGCGGATGGCTCCCTGCGGATTTGCGACCTGAGCGACGATGGAACCGTTGTGAATCTATTTGACTCCACATCGGATTTTGTACGTTTTGAGGGGGGATTTTGTCAACACTACTTTGCTTTTTCAGCGACTGCACGAGACGGCTCTACGTTTGTTATAATAAACCCAGTCTTAAGGGATAATCTTGAGCTGTTTGCGTATGCGACTGGGTTAACTTATACCATCCCTATCAGCATAAACGCCGACGAGAGCGGCATTTATATTCAGAATGAAAATACCCTTATCAAAATGGATCCCGATACTAACGAGCAGGCGTTTATTATCGAAGCGTTTGGAGACATTAAACGGTATGCGTGGAGCGAAGCGTATACCCTCATAGCAATCGAGAACGAATATATGTTTTTCGATAGATACGCTAATTTAGTGAGCCAATATGAGAACAAATACAGCGTTGACTTTGTACAAATTGCTGGCGGTTCGGCAATAATAGGCAGCCGCGACTCGCCGGAGATACGAATCCTAAAGCACGAATCCCACGCTGATGCCGGAATATTCGACTACGACCCATCATATTTGCACGACGAAGCCAGACTAAGCGCTGACGGTAAGACAGTGATGCTGTTTTCGTTTAGAGGTTTTCGTCTATTCGGTATAGGCGGCGAGATAATCGCCAATGTATCCATGCCTTACGCGGGAGAGGTTCATGACCAGCAATACTGTAGAGATGAAAACGGCTCCTACCTTGAGGTAATATATAATGATGGAACAATCCGCATTTATAGCGCGGAAAACGGCGAGTTAATATCTAAGACCGTTGGGGAAAAACCGGATTCAAGCCAAAACGAGGTTTTTTATACAGACCTGCTACGCATTGAAGCGCCACCGAACGCAACGCCTGTCGCATATGACCGGCAGACAGGGGAATTCAGACGGGAATTGGAAAAAGACGCTTACCTTTCCTATGTGACGCAGGTTGGCGAGTATGTCATAACCGAGTATGTTACTGCGGATGGCGAGCGGTATGGCTTGCTGCTAAATGAAGAATGCGAAACGCTGGCGCGTCTGCCATATCTATGCGATATAATCGACGACAAACTGATTTTTGACTACCCCAGCGGAAATTTGCGTGAATCCCACATATACAGCATTGACGAACTTATCGAACTTGCGCGTGAATAATTAAGAAAATGTTGAAAATAACGTAGATTTATTATATAATAATTAGAGATGTTACACATTAAATGATCGCGTTTCTTATTTTATTGTATGATAACGTAATTGAGTTGTTTCCGGAGGGAGTATGAATACCATGAAAGGTGCGAGTTCGTACAAGAGCAAATTTCAAAATGGGATATACTTAAAACTACTTTTTGTGGTATTGGCGTTTTTTTTAATGGTAGCTTCAAGTTGCTTATATGTAAGCAATATGCTCGACGACCATTTCAACAATGAAGCGATGAGTATGCTTACTTACACGAAGATAAAGATAGAAACAGACGTAATTATGGCTGAAACGGTTTTAGAAAACCTTTCAGATAATGTCAGCGGCATTATTGAACGTGGCGGAGGCGAAGCCGACGTCTCCGCCTACATACGGGAATATGTGGAGTATATGCGGAGCAACGCGGGGATGAGCAGTCTCCAATATCACAATGTATTCGGATATTTCAACGCGTTTGGCGATGGGAGGGGCGTGTACATCAGCGGGGAACCGAAGAATCTGCCGGCGGATTACGACGCTACGAAACGCCCGTGGTATGAATCCGCAATGGCTGCAAACGGCGCGATTAGCATCGAGCCAGTCTACAAAATGGTTGACCCGGACATGTATGTCATGTCGTATTCGCGCAGCGTTTCCGATAGCCAAGGCAATGTTGTGTTTGTGATAGGGCTCAACTTAACGCTCGAGTCCATTGGAGAACATATAGTAGAGATGCATCCAACTGAAAATAGTTACGGGTTTTTAGCTAGTGGGGACAACGATATAATCGCTCATACAGATAATGGGCAAATCGGCAAAAACATAAGCGACGTGAGCGAGGAATTATCGCAGTTCATCAAAGAGCTAAGGATGAAGGATGGCGTTAATGAATACAAATCTACGATCCGGCAGCAGCAAAAAGAAGTCGTATTTGCGACGTTGCTCGACAACGGTTGGATTGTATCTATCGTAATACCGGAGGGCGAGTACTATGGCGAACTGTACCAAATGATCGTTATTATTAGCGCGCTTGGTATAGTTTTGGCGCTCGTGCTAATCATTATTTTCGTACGGATTGACAAAGCGAAAAAAAGGACGAGTAAGATATTGAAACAGCAAAACGCTTTGCTCGAATTCGAATTGAAAAATAGAGAGATAGAAGAGCAAACGCACATCATGCTAGATAGTACGCCCATGTGTTGCAAACTATGGAACAGAAACATGGAAGTGTTCGCCTGCAACGAAGAAGCCGTGCGGCTTTTCGGCTTATCAAGCAAGCAAGAGTTTTGCGAAAAGTTCTTTGAGCTTTGTCCTGAGTTTCAACCGTGCGGGAGGCCGACGGCCGATATGGCAAAGGAATATTTACAAAAAGCGTTTGAGGATGGTTACCAAAGGTTCGAGTGGCTGCACAAAAGGCTAGATGGGGAACTTCTTCCGGCTGAGGTAACTTTGGTTCGCGTAAAGTATAAGGGTGATTTTGTCGTGGCAGGGTATATCCGGGACTTGACGGAACAAAAGCAAATGATGGAAGAAATCAAAACGACAAACGAACTTAACGAAATCCAGATCGTCGAACTGTTTAAACTCAAGCAAGAACTGGAGGATGAAAGTTATACGCTCCAAACGATGTTCGATTCCATTCCTGACCTCATATACTGCAAAGACTTGGATTTCAACTATTCACGCTGCAATAGAAGCCTACTTGAGTATTATGCCATCAATGAGAACGATCTTATTGGTAAGGACGACGTAAGTGGACTTAAGCTTTCTGAAAGCAAAGCGAAAGAATGCAGGGAAAGGAGCCAGTTGATAGTAAAGGATAAGACAGTGATCACGTATGAGGAAAGTCTTGACAACCTAAATGGGGAAACGCGGATTTTCGAAACCAAAAACGTCCCTATTGTGCATAACGGCGTGGTAACGGAGATCATGGGGATTTCCCGCGACATCACGGAACGCAAGGAGATGGAAGAAACAGTTCAGAGCGCCAACCGCGCAAAGTCAGAGTTTTTGGCAAACATGAGCCATGAGATGCGCACTCCGCTAAACGTGGTGGTAGGCCTCACAGACCTGCATTTGGAGGAAGAACTTCCGGACGCTATCCGTAGCGATATGAGAAAAATAAACAACGCGGGCAACATACTTCTGAGCATTGTCAACGATGTGCTGGACATATCCAAAATTGAGGCGGGCAAGCTTGAGCTGGTTCCGGTACATTACGACACAGCTAGCCTTTTAAACGATATAATAACGCTCAATATGATACGCATCGAAAGCAAACCCATCGATTTCAAACTCGACATCGACGCCGATATGCCCGCCTGCATCTGTGGGGACGAACTGCGCCTTAAGCAGATATTCAACAACCTGCTGAGCAACGCATTTAAGTATACGCACGAGGGAAGCGTCACCCTTAGCGTCCGCTGCGAAATGGGGGGGAGTACGGAGGACGGATTATGGATGTTGATTTCCGTGAGCGATACGGGTATCGGCATCCGTCAGGAAGATATAAAAAAACTGTTCTCCGACTATAACCAGGTGGATACGCGCGCTAACCGCAAAATCGAGGGGACGGGACTCGGGCTGGCTATCACGAAGAAGCTTACCGAAATGATGGGCGGGGAGATCACTGTGGATAGTGAATACGGCAAGGGTACTACATTTCGCATCCGGGTTAAACAGGCGTATGTGGACTGTGCGCCTATCGGCGCGGGAACAGTTGAGAATCTGCGCAGTTTTCAGTATATGTGCAACAAGCAGCAAGTATCCGCAAAACTTGTCCGCGTCGACATGAGCTATGTCAGGGTTCTGGTTGTGGACGATATGCCGACAAACCTCGATGTGGCGACCGGATTGATGGGGAAATACAAAATGAAGGTAGATTGCGTGGGCAGCGGCCAGGAGGCTATTGATCGGATCAAAAGAGGGAAACCGGTTTATAACGCCGTGTTTATGGATCACATGATGCCAAATATGGACGGTATAGAAGCGACAAAGAAGATTCGCGGTCTTGATTCGCAATACGCCAAGACGGTACCGATCATTTCCCTGACGGCGAACGCCACAGTAGGCAACGAGCAAATGTTTTTAGATAACGGATTCCAGGATTTTCTATCAAAGCCAATCGACATACTGGCGCTCGATGCGGTACTGCGAAAATGGGTCAGGGACAAATCAAAGGAAACTGCGGCGCCGAGGTCGCAGGTTCCTGCGCCAGAGTCTGAGTCCGGCAAAACTATAATCCAGATACCGGGGGTGAACGAGAAAAAAGGCCTGTCCATATATGGAGGGGACGCAGACATTTATATCTCGGTTCTACGTTCCTTTGCCACCCATACGCCGACTGTGATTGAAAGCCTGCGCGACGTAACGGAAGAAGGCTTGAAAGTTTATGCGATCAATGTGCACGGCCTAAAAGGCTCAAGCAGCAATATAGGGGCCCAGGAACTGAGCAAAAAAGCCGAGCGTATGGAAATGGCGGCAAAAGCTGGGGATTTTGAGGAGGTTCAAGCGAATAACGATGGTGTTATCAATGAGGCTCAGAAGCTTGTAGCCGATGTAATCGCGTGGCTTGACAAGCAGGACACTGGAATTGACAAACCACGTATGCGCGAGCCTGATCCGGAGCTTTTGGAAAGTTTGCGGCAGTACTGCGAGCAATACAATATGAACGGGGTCGATACAGTCATGGAGCAATTGGAAAGCTCTTGCTATGACATTGACGGCGACTTGATAATATGGATGAGGGAGATGGCCGATATATCAAATCTGCAGGCAATCGCGGAGCGAATAACGACTCAACTCGCTACGCTCGGGCATAGCGCAGTATCCGTCTCAAAGTAGATTTAAAGATTATCAGCGGTAAACGCTACTATCAGACGCCTTTTCTATCATGTAATATTGGGGAATTGCACATAATGGGTTCTATTATTTCTATCCAAGAGTTCGCCAAGCTCTCCGGCATCGAGGCCTCTACGCTACGTTATTGGGATGAGCTTGGGCTTTTTAGCCCTCTTTTACGAAACCCTGAGACCAATTACCGCTATTATTCCACCGCCCAATTATTGGCGCTCAATTTCGTAACAGTTCTGAGCGATCTCGCTATCCCACTCAAAACGATAGCTAAACTCCGGCAAGATCGCGACCCTGAGCAGCTTTTGGATCTGCTTGAAAAACAGGAAATAAAAATGGACATGGAAATGCGCAATTTGCGTCTACGCTATTCGATCATACACGCAAGGCGCGAGCTGATAAAAATGGGGGCAAAGGCCGATATTTCTCAGATATCAGTTTCGCGTTTGGAGGAAAGGTCTATGATCTTGTGGCCTCGCAACGAGTACAGCGAGGACGCGACTTTTATCGAGCCCCTTGCCAAATATGTCGGGAAAGTGAGCGATTATCACATAAATTTGAGTTTTCCGGTTGGCGGTTATTTCGATAACATGGAATCCTTCGCAAAGGCGCCAAATCGTCCCGACCACTTCATCTCGATCGATCCGGTAGGGCTATATAATCGAAAAGCCGGAGACTACCTTGTCGGGTATGCCCGCGGCTATTATGGCGAGTTTGGCGATTTGCCGAACAGGATGTTAGATTACGCGAAGAAAAAATCTCTCAGCCTTGTTGGGCCTGTATACGCGCTATATCTTATGGAAGAATTCTGCACAAATGATACGTCCCAGTATTTGTGCCAGTGCAGCGTGTCCATATCGAGACGGCGCGCAAAAGCCAGCGTCCGCACCAAAGGAGCGAATGCTGGCGGATCAAACGCCGGAGTTCCACTTTAGCCAATCCAATCCCCATTGGCAACAGCTGTAAACTTTAGCGCTTTAAACAGCGATTGTGCCAAAATGACACAATTGCACTTTAAAGCGCTAAATACTGCGGCTGCAGCGGGTCTTGGGTTGTCGGCGATACTCGCCATTACTCTCTAATCCGGATATGCGCTTCGCGAAGTTGCTTTTCTGTAACCTCGCCCGGCGCGTTGAGTAGCAAATCTTGCGCGTTTCCATTTAATGGGAACGCTATCACGTCGCGTATCGTCTCCTCCCCTGCCAGCAGCATCACTATCCTGTCAATGCCAGGCGCCATTCCTGCGTGTGGCGGCGCTCCGTACTGGAACGCCAAATAGAGCGCGCCAAAGCGTTTTTCGAGTTCTTCTTCAGTGTACCCGGCAATTGCAAACGCCTTTTTCATTATCTCTGGAGAATGGTTCCGCACGGCGCCGGATGACAGCTCCACACCGTTGCACACGATGTCGTACTGATACGCGAGGATATCGAGCGGATCTTTATTATTCAGCGACTCTAGCCCGCCTTGCGGCATTGAGAACGGGTTGTGGGTAAAGTCGATGCCTTTCGTCTCCGGGTTGTACTCATACATAGGATAGTCAGTGATGAAACAAAATTCGAAAGCGCCAAAATCTATTATCTCAAGCGCCGCACCGAGCCAACTCCTAATCTCGCCCGCAAGACCTTCGACAATGGACGCGGCGTCGCATATGAAAAAGAGCGTATCGCTTTCTTTCAGCTCAAGAGTGTCGACTAGTTCCCGTTTTTGCTCAGCGGTAAGAAACTTCTCGATTGGGCCTTTGAAGTCGCCCTCCGTTAACGTTAAATACCCCAGACCTTTCATACCTATACTGGTCGCGAATTTGAGTGAATTGTCGAAAAAGCTTCTCGGTCGGCCGGCGCAGTTTGCTACAATCCCGCGTACAGGCTTGTTCTTGAATAACGGGAATTCGACCCTCGAGAAAAAATCGGTAAGGTCGCGTATTACGAGCGGATTTCTGAGATCCGGCTTGTCTGTACCGTATTTTAGCATAGTTTCGGCGTATGTGAGACGGCGAAATGGCGGTGGTGAAATCTTCTTGTCCGAAAACTCGCTGAACGTTTCATACATAACAGTCTCCGCGACAGCGAAAACATCCTCTTGCTCCGAGAACGCCATCTCAAAGTCCAACTGATAGAATTCGCCTGGCGAGCGGTCGCCGCGCGCGTCTTCGTCGCGGAAGCATGGCGCAATTTGGAAATATTTGTCAAATCCGGATACCATCAGTAGCTGCTTGAACTGTTGTGGCGCTTGTGGCAGCGCGTAAAACTTGCCCTTGTGCTTCCTACTCGGCACAAGGTAATCACGCGCCCCCTCCGGCGAAGAGGCTGTCAGGATCGGGGTTTGTATTTCAATAAAACCCTGCTTCTCCATTTGTTGTCTAATAAAACTGATGATTTTCGCTCGCAAAACGATGTTATGATGCAACGCGCGGTTTCGCAGATCAAGATAGCGGTATTTCAACCGCACATCCTCGCGCGTCGCCATCGAATCGTTTATTTCGAATGGCAAAATGTGTTTGCATGAACCTAAAATCTCCAGCTTATCAGCGAAAACTTCGATATAACCTGTAACCAGCTTTGGGTTCACCGTTTCTTCGTCCCTGGCGCGTACCAGCCCAAAAATGGAGACGACAGTTTCGCGGTTGACGCCTTCAAGCATATTGTCGTCGTGAAGGACAATTTGAGTTATCCCGCTATAATCGCGCAAATCTACAAATTTGACGCCTCCATGGTCTCTGATCGTATCAACCCAACCTGATAACCGGACCTTTTCGCCAATGTTCTCGCGTCTTAGCTCCCCTGCCAGATGTGATCTAAGCATTATTAATAATCCTCCTCGTTATACCCGCGTCAACAGTTAACAAGAAGCCCTCGGGGGCGCAATCGTCAAACAGCGCCCCCCATTGCTATTATACTCGCGGGCGCAGCCCACGTTAATCCGTGACATATGGCAGTAACGCGATCTGGCGGGCGCGCTTGATCGCAACCATGAGCATCCTTTGATGCTGGGCGCAGACACCTGTCGTCCTGCGCGGTAGCATCTTACTGCGCTCTGATATATACCGCCTGAGTTTCACGACGTCTTTATAATCGATATCTTGGCATTTATCCACGCAGAACTGGCATACTTTTCTGCGTTTACGGTTATGCGGCCTGTTCTCTCTTTCGTTTGCCATCGTCAAACCTCCTTAAAAAGGTAATTCACCGTCGTCGATATCCAGTTCCGAGAAATCCGAACCCTCGACGGGAGTTGTGTAATTTGAGTTTATATCGTCTTTTACCTCTACAGGGCCAAAACTCGCTTCCCTGCTTTTTTTACTCTCAGTGAAATAAATGTTATCGGCGACTACCTCGGCGCTCCTTCGCTTGTTACCGTCTTTGTCCTGCCAGTCGCGAATCTGCAAACGCCCGACTACTGCCGCCATCTGGCCTTTAACGAAATATTTCGATACGAACTCCGCTGTATTACGCCACGCAACTACATCTATAAAGTCCGTTTGCTTCTCGCCACCGTCTTTCGGGGTAAACCCCCTGTCAACCGCCAGCGAGAATGACGCGACCGCAACCCCATTTGGAGTGTGGCGCAATTCAGGGTCGCGGGTCAGTCTTCCCATGATTACAATGTGGTTCATTTTATTTCTCCTATTCTCTTAATCTAACAGTTTGCGAGCGCATGATCCCGTCGGTGATATTAAGCAAACGTTCAATCTCCGCCGGAAATTGAGGCCCTGACGAGAACTTGACAAGTACATAGTACCCTTCTGGTTTATCATTGATCAAGTATGCGAGTTTTTTCTTGCCCATTAGCTCAAGTTCATTAACCGTACCGTTTTCTTCGATAAGCATTCTAAATCTTTCAACCGTCGCGGCTATCTGTTCCTCGCCAAGATCTACGTCTATGATGTATACTAGTTCATAGTTTGCTAAAGTTTGTGCCATTTCTTTTACCTCCTTCTGGTCTTTATTCCTTTTAGCGCGCCTCCAAACGCCTGGCTCCCCGTACACGCATCATTGTAGAGAACTGTTTTTTTCTGATCACGTCTCATCGCGCGCAAAGAGATGGCCGTCAACCACTCGCGGGCTAAAAGGTTCGTTTCGGTCTCCAGTACGTGCTGGAAACAAGGATTATGGCGTCGAAAAGCCGACGCTCCGTTATTATACATGAATGCTAGGAGTTGTCAATAGCGATTCACACGGTAAAAATCAAAGGCGTTACAGTTTCGGTAACCTTCCCTATCGTGTAATTGTTATCAATGAGGAACGAAATAATCCCTGGAAGCATCGACGCCGTGCCTTCCGAGCAAGAAAACATGAGGTTGCGTCGCGCGTCATTTTCTGTAGGGATCGTTACAATGACGTCGTCAGCCGATCGGGTTTCGTGATCAGCAATATCTTGTGGGCATTTCCACAGTATCAGCCCTTTTTCTTCCATTACCGTCCTATCATCAAGAACTGATTCATAAGCTGACACAAGCAGTGTTTTAATCTTTGCCGCCTCGAAGAGCAACTGGGACGTTTCGAGATATTCCTCATACGTTCCCTCCGTAAGCATAATGCCTATCATGTGTCCACTGCCCGATATCCTTCTGATAAGCCCAGGGTTTTTATGTATATCGTCCGAATTCACGAAAAAGCACGAATGATACCCCATATCAGCTTGAATATCGAGCAAATCCAGTATTCCACCCGCGTTTTCCGCTGAAATATCGAAAAAATTGAGATATATTGTTATGCTACTGTAATCTGGTGGTGTTTCTTCTACAGGGGGCAGGGACGAAATATCATCGACTGGAGGCGGGGGTAGCGGCGTATCCGACGCGTAATACTCGTTATATCCAGCTTGCAGGGCATTTTTATTAAGGCTAACAAATGTCGGATTATTAAGGCTCGCGCTTGATATTATCCTAATTATCAACATCTTTTCTCTTGAAATAATATCATTTGGCACCTCAATGATATCATACGTCATACTGAAATAATTGCAGCTTTGCCGTAGCGGTACGTAAAATCTGTCGCCTATCCTCTTCGCGGACGGCCAGTTCAGAGTGTTCCCGTCCTGGTCCACAGTGATTCCGGTTGCTGTGAAGAAATCGACATATCTTCTGACCCCTCTGTATAGCCTCACAAACTCCGATACATTCGAGCCAAACGAAAAAACGCCTAGCCCCTCCATAACTTTGACCGGCACGAAAAATTCGCCGTTGCTGATATATGGCATAGTATCAGTCTCAAAGGACAGCAAATTATCATTTACCGCCATAAAGTACGGAGCGATTGTGGCACGCGTAACGGTCGTAGGTATCGCCGCCATAACAACAAGCGCGACAAAAGCCGATATGATTCTCTTTTTCATCGCCAACCTCCATTGTTCACAATCCCTATGACCCTAATAATAACACACCGCAAACCAGAACACAAGAAACACAAAGGGACGTGGGGATTGTTCTCCTGTGTTTTGGCTACACTTCAGAGGGTATCCAAAACACCCGTCTTTGCGAGTGCAACGAAGCAATCCACGCGCCAATTGTAAGGTTTGCGTCTGGATTGCCACGTCGCAAGCTCCTCGCAATGACGGAATTATGTTATTTTACGTCAATTTCCTAATACCCTATGAACTGTAACGTGTTTTGGAATTTTCACAGACTGCTAATTTGCAGCTCTTTTTTATTACGCGCTGATACTTGTCTGAGCAATTACGTCATTTTGGCACAACTCCACTTTAACGCGCTAAATTCTTCCGATCTTGTGCTGTCTAACCACTCATTCCCATGGCAATAGAGCATCGATGTCAATTACCTGATCTACTTGTCTCTATTTTATTGCTCTAAGAAAAGCGTCAACATAGTAGCAATTTCAGCTCTTGTGGCATTTCCTTTCGGATCAAATAGGTTTCCTGGTTTACCATTGATAATACCACCTCGGAAAAACGCCACAATTGCTTCTTTCGCATAGTCGGCTATGTCCGCTTCATCAATGAAATTGACATTTGTCCGTGTAACTGGAAGTTCTACTCCAGAATATATGGCAAACCGATAGAAAATAGCTACCACGTCTTGACGCGAAATATTATCTTCTGGCCCAAAATTACCGTTACCATAACCGTACACAATTTCATTGGCCGCCGCCCACTTTACTGCGTCAGCGTAATATTTTTCATCGGAAACGTCATCAAACGGATTCATAAGTCCACTTATGTCCGGCAAACCCTCCATGCGATACAGCACCGTAACAAACATTCCGCGCGTTATGGGCGTATTCGGGCTAAACTCGTTCGCCGACGTGCCAACCATTAGCCCCTGTTTATACGCGAATATAACGCTGTCGTAATACCAGTCGTCATCCTTTACATCGATAAACGGGACATCCAGGCTCAAGAGGTCGTCCAATGGCGGGACATCATCAGGAATAGTTTGAGCGCCATCGGCTGACCCGTCGCCAGTATTGCCTGCGTTGTTCACTTTAACACCCGTTTCAGGTGCGGTCGCCGCCGCAACGGTCAGCGTAGCGGTGCCTGCCAAAGACGAAGCGAGGTGGTTAGTCCCTTCCCCGCGCATTGCGGAAATGCCAGTAACTCCGGCTCCAACCAGAGTTATCACTCCGGTTACGAGGTCAATTCTCGCCACGCTTTCGTTGGAACTGGTAAATGTGAAGGCACCGTCGCCGTCGCCACCAGAGGTTATAACTGTCGGCGGTGTTTGCCCCATCACAGCAGTATCGCTGGACAGCGTTGCCGTAACCGGCGTCGTCTGGTTGATCTTGCTTATTATTAATACCCCAGGTTCAATCGTTACATCATAGTTGACGCTGTTTGAAACGCCATAAATCACGTTATAATAAAAGCCGGCGTTCGCGTTCTCATTAATGTCGCATATAAGTGTGACCGCCAGATCGTTCGCCGTGTCGTCCCCGACCAAATCTTCGAAACTGTCTCGTAATGAAAATGTCAGCAGCGGATTCGGCTCGCCGTAACCACGGGTTTGCATGTCCGCCCAAACCTTAATGGGCTTTTTACTGACAGCTAACCTGTCCTTCCCGTCCACAGTAACGGAATAGTTGCCGTTATTGCCAAGACCGGTTGAAGAGATGACATCATAGAATCCGACACTGCTCCTGTCAGTAGCAACTGATACCAATGCTAATCCAAGGTCATCAACGGTGTCAGAACCAACCAGGCTATCACAATCCGCAGTAAAGATTGGGTTGGGCTGTCCGTAAATCTTAGCCGCAGGACTGACTTCAACAGTTATAGTCTTTCTATCCATCGTAGGCGTAACAATAATGTCTGTGACTGCGGAGAAGTCCTGGTTTTCCGGTGTAAACTTCACTTTGTACGCAGATGTAGCGACTACTGTGGGATAAATCGAATCCGGATCGGTTTCATCCCATGAAAATGAGCCGGGCACAATAGACTCTCCGCCTGTCAACTCCATGCTGAGAAGACTGTCGCCGTATGTGCCACTTGAGATTGGGGGAGCAATTATCGCCAACAAGCCCATCGCCACATTAACCGTGCATATCGGCGCTGGTAGATTGTCATCATTATTAACGCCTACAGGTAGGACCCCCCATGCCGCCGTAAATATGTAATCCCCGGCTGTACTCGCGTTATAGCCATCAGTGTCGGCCCATGTGACCGGAACAGATACAACAGTATCGTATCCATCGTCAACCGTCACATCTATCTGAGAAGGCAATGCTGCAATAACAGCCGCCGCAGTTTGGTATTGAACATTATTGTGTACGACATCACCGGTCTGCGTCAACGTTACAGGTTCATAGGCTTTTAAGGGATATGTAACACTCACTGTTTTCACAACCGTCACCGGAACCTCGATAAAAATGCTGCTGTTTTGCGCTAGTTCCGCTCGGATCATAGTGCTGCCGCTCTTTACAGCCGTCACGACCCCGGATTGGTTGACTGTCACAACATCTGTGTCATAAGATGACCACAGAACGGTTTTGTCTCCGATGTCAACGTTCACCGTGGCGGTAAGGTATCCGACCGGACTGTCGATCAGCTCCAAAGACGCCGGGAAAACAACCAGTGGCGGAAGTAGCGGCGGTATCCTTTGGGGGGTGTAAGTAAAGTGAGATGGATACAAAATTTTCAACTTTATAACGTCAATAGCCTGCATAAACGCAGAACCGGGAGTCAAATCCAAGTAGTTATTTTCACAAGACAATTCTGACCATCGATTACTCACACCTAATCCCAAATACATCAAATCATTATTTTGGCAATATAGTATAATCAAAGAAGTGTGCCCGCTTACATCAAGACTTTTAATGTTATTACCACGGCAATCTAAATACTCCAACCGGTCTGCCTGTGATACATCCAGGATACTAAGATGATTTCCATGGCAATCTAGTCTATACAACTTGCTTAAACCTGTTAGGTCAATTGACTGTAGATTATTGTTTATGAGAATGAGGTTTTCTATATTGATCGATCCGCTAAGATTAATTCCCTCTAGCATCGTCCCACTTATGCTTACAATACTTAAATTAACTAAGTTGCTCGCGTTAAAATGTTCTATTGGGGAATTGCCAACAGTCACTTTTGACAATGATGTTAATTGTGACAGATCCAGCTCCTTCATATTTGCGTTATAAAGAATTAAGTTTTCCAATGTAGAAAAATATGAGAGTTCCGACATATCCGTTACATTATTATTATATATGCCCAATGATTCGATTATCGCTAAATCATCCGGGTATATATCGGAATTGGATGTGTACCCCGCGTAAAGCGAACTGCGGCGTTTTAAATGATCTACAACTTCTTGCTTGAAAACCATGTCCTTAAACACAATGGGCATAGCGACAAAGGACACGTTTACAATACAATCCGCAGTTATGGACGGGTTCTCGGCGGATATTGCCGTGATGACTATGCTGCCATCGCTCTTGGCTGTAATAACCCCGTCTTTGGAGACAACGGCTACATCCTCATTACTGCTTTTCCAATTAACTTTCTTGTTTGTCGCGTTTGATGGAGTGACTTCGGCCTTGATGGTCCTTAGCTCTCGTTTGTTCATCGATATGACCGTGTCGGACAAAGTGATACCGTTTGTATGCACATACGTTAACTGAGGAGTATACTGACATATGGCGGCTTTTTGCTCTACAATGTCCAACTTGTCTCTGAGGGTGGAACCAGGCGAAACATTGAGATAATTATGGTCTATTATCATGGTTTCCCAATCATTTTCCGGATCAAAATCCAGATTAGCCAGCATATTATCGGAACATATCAGCGTTGTCAGAGACGGCAGCATACTTACGTCGATCTCACTTATTGAGTTGCCGAGGCATTCAAGCAAGACCAAATTCGTGAAATATTCAATACCATCCAGGTTTTCGATGTTTCTGTGACTCATGGAAAGTTTCGGCAGTTTTTGGACATCATCTGGATATATCTCCGACTCTAATGTATAGTCGATATACTTACGCGGATCCTCGCCGGGCATGGACATAAATAATTGCTGGAGAGCAGAAATGACTACTTGCTTAAACACCATATCGGTGAAATTTACTTGTGGGAGTTCTCCGCTGACCGTTATAACACAGTCCGCCCGAATTGTGCTATCATACATGGATACTGCTGTGACAACTGCCGTACCGTCTGCAATGCCTGTAACCATGCCAGATGAGGTCACCGAGGCCACAGCCGGATTATTGGATGAAAATCGGACGCGCTTATTTGTCGCGTTTGACGGGGATATGGTTGCCTTTATCGCAAGGCTTTCACGTTTCCTCACATCCATGCTACTGTTACTCAACGCAATGTCCTCCACCGGTACGAAAGTTACGGGTGTTAGCGCCTTATAAGCGTTAAGCCTTCCTCCGCTTATTGTTCTGTTTTCAAGTGAAGGTATTTCATCACTGTTCCAAACAATCTGAGCAATTATCTCATCTATCGTAAGCGCTGGGTTGCTTGCCATGATGACCGCCGCAGCGCCAGTCACATGGGGCGCCGCCATAGACGTCCCGTTCATTGTTATATAATCATTGCCTGGATATGTACTGAGTATATTACTCCCTGGCGCGGCGATGTGAACGGTATTTGGGCCATAGTTGGAAAAGCCCGACAAACTGTCTGAAAAATCAGTCGACGCCACCGATATAACATTAGCGCAATCGTAATTTGAAGGATAGTGAGGCGCAATGTCGTTATTCGTTCCATAATCATTCCCGGCTGCGGCGACAAATATACCGTTGCAGTTTTCTATCGCCTGCAGAAATATTTCGCTATATTCCTCACCTCCATAGCTATTATTGGTGATCGGGAACCCCATCATGGCGGCGTAGTTCACAGCTCTGATTGAATTAGATACATTTCCATAGCCTGTGTAGTCAAGCGTCTTGAGTGGAACCAGTTTTACGTTCCACGCAACTCCGGCGACTCCGATCCCGTTATCTCCTACCGCTCCAATCGTCCCCGCCACATGAGTGCCGTGTCCATTATCATCAAATGGATTGTTGTTGTCATCGACAAAATTCCACCCGCATATGTCGTCCACAAACCCGTTCCCGTCTGAATCCGTCCCGTCTAACACCTCGTCCGTGTTCTTCCAGATATTCGCGGCAAGGTCAGGGTGATTAATGTCAATGCCTGTGTCGATCACTGCCACTACAATGGAGGAACAGTCAATTTTCAGATCCCACACGTCAGGGGCGGAAATCTTTTCCATTCCGTACAACTGGTCGCAATAAGGGTCATTGGGGATGTAATCCGCCGCTAATATGTAGTCAGGTTCCGCGATCTCGATATTCGGCAGACTGTTTAACAATTCCACGGCCTCCGCCACACTCCGCTCCCCCGTGTTTTTGAGCTTTAGCAAGAGCGTTTGTGATGTGTTCTGAGATGCACGTTGCACTCCGCCACTTCGTCTGCTGGGATTCATGTCAAGGCTTTTGACTTCTTCGATCTCCAGCCCGCCAAAATCATATTGATCTTCCCCGTCGACAGACGAGGCGGCCATGCTCATTCCCGACGCTTTGGTTTTCACTATGACCCTGTCGGGTGCAAATGGCGCGCTACTTTCAAATTCCCCGTTTAAAGGAGGTCTGTGATCCCAGTTTTCGTCATTAGTTGAGTTTTGTATATTCGCAGCAAACCCACTGCCAGGGAAGACAATACATAAAGTAAGAAAGAAAGCTAAAATTCGCTTGTTCATACGACACATCTCCTTTTAGAGTATTTTTGTCCAGTATTCTGAGATACAAATACTTTGAACGAATCTAGAATCATAGGATCATTATAATACGATTAATTAATAAGTGTCAATTTTTTTGCCATTTGATTTTGAAAATTTGCTAAAAATTCACACTTCGCCCAGTGAGGAACGGCTGTTTTCAAGCATAAAAAGCAAATGCTTTTGTTCATTTTTGAGAATAATGCCTTACTTTTTGTATTAAAAAAGAACGTCTGAAGTAGCACATCAGACGTTTTGTTTTCCTATGTGGGGTACTCCTTTGACTATCCATCCGGAACGCCCGGTCTCCCCATATACCGGATTCTATCATAATTATTTTTGAACCTCAATAACTTTTTCAAGTTTATCTATAAGCATTTTTTCCATAAATACACATTCGTGCAAATGAACTTAAATTTGACATATGCGCGCCTTCGGCATAAAATAGCGTCATGAGTAAGCTGGGCAGCCGCGTAAGACGGGCGAAAGGCCGCTTACGAGGAAAGTCCGGGCTCCATAGGGCAAGGATAACGGGTAACGCCCGCCGAAGGCGACTTTAGGACGAGTGCAACAGAGATAGACCGCCGTTATCGCGATAGAAGCGACTACGGCAAGGGTGGAAAGGCGAGGTAAGAGCTCACCCGGCGGCTGGGAACAGTCCGCTGCTGTAAACTCTATCCGGAGCAACACCGTGGGAGAGCAGCGCCAATAAGCGCAAGGCCTGCCCAGCCGCTCTCAGGAGGTGGCTTGACCCCATCGGCAACGATGGGGCTAGATAGATGGCTGTCCACGACAGAATCCGGCTTACAGGCTTACTCATATGAACAGATCCCCGACTAATCAACATCGGGGATCTGTTTCTTATATATAGTCGCTGCCCTATTTGGGCAACCGCAAGGGTTGCCCCTACCCATCACCGTCTTTTGCGCCTTGTAATCTTCTTTTCCCCAAATCTTTTGCGTTCAGGCTGCTAACGGCGGGCTTTCCTGTTCTTTGCTCCAGCTGTTCGCGGGCAATTTTAGCTGTTTCTGCGCCCTCTTTGGCGACTTTTGCGCTTTCAGCAAATCCACTTGGCTGACGGGCGATGGATATGTCCGTCGCGGCGACTTCGGCGAGCATATTCAGCACTAACTCAGTGTTTGTCATATTGTCGCGAAGGTTCTCTTTTTTTAGGTCTTTGTGTTTTTTGTATTCGTGTGTCGTCATTCCGCTCCAAGTCTTGGTCATCAAATCGGTCAGCGCTGCGTATTCTTTTCCGGGTTCAACACCACTGATGTCCCATTCATCCGTAAGTGCCTTGCGGACTTCGATTGACTTTATACGTTGATTGATCCAGTTTTCACTGTACCCAAGTCGGCGATAATTCTCAATGGCGCGTTCAATAGACTGCTCTGGGTCAACCGTTTCGTCAATCCTTTCGCTCCCGACTTTTGCAAGCCACATCTTGAATGGTTCGGCCTTAGGTGACGGGACTGATTGGATTAGGCGTAGAATTTGTTCTGTGTCTGCAACGTCGGTTAGACGCATTTTACCGTCCGGTGCTCGCAATCTGAACTGCTGACAATTTGTCAGCAGTTCACTTGCACCTTCTTTTACGAGGCGCTCTTTCATTTTAGCCCAGTAGTTGCTTGCACCGCGCTGTGTAGATTGTTCAGTTAGCACGCCGATTACATCGACAATGGAAAACCACCATTTTTCAGCCTCTTCATCCCATACAGTACGGACATGCTTTTCTTCAAAAACTTTAATTCTATCCTTACTTTCGCTCATTTTCATTGACTACTTTCGTTATGTTTTTGAATTCTTGTCAAAGATAATGCTATCAGTCTTGACGTAGCAATAGCGTAGCCCCTCTGTTATTTACTCTTTGCGCCCCCTGCGCAACTGCTCTAGCTGCTCCATGCGCTCTTTAACGCGCGCCTCCTGGCCCTGAGTTGTTGGCCTATAGTATTTACGCCCGGCAAGCGAATCGGGCAGACACCGCATATCGCTGATCTTATCTTCCGTATCGTGCGCGTATACATAACCGTCGCCATACCCTAGATCCTTCATAAGCTTTGTCGGAGCATTGCGTATCTGCATTGGGACCGGCTCCGCCAACATCTTTTTTGCGTCGTCGGCTGCGTTGCCATAAGCTAGGTATAGCGCGTTCGATTTTGGCGCGAGCGACATATACACAACAGCGTGCGTCAGATGTACGCTGCACTCAGGCATACCAATAAAGTGGCAAGCCTGGTATGCCGCTACTGCAATCTGGAGCGCGCGGCTGTCCGCCATTCCGATGTCCTCGCTCGCGAACCGCGCGACCCTGCGCGCAATGTACAACGGATCCTCGCCAGCCTCCAGCATCCTAGCCAGCCAGTAGATCGCGGCGTCGGCGTCGCTGTTGCGCATGGATTTGTGCA
>WRNV01000020.1 GCA_009776445.1 Oscillospiraceae bacterium
GGGCGTGTTGACAGTCTAAACGTCGCCGCGTCATAATATGGGACAGCGGCTGAGAAAATGTTCGCCGTATTGCTTGTGATTGTCGACGTCGCGCCCGTATCGACGTTGAGCACATAGATTGGCGCCGTCGCGCTTGCCGTGAAAGCTTCCCTGTTAAGCATTAAATGACCGATGCCGGTTAGGACTTCGTTTATTGTGAGGGACGGAGTCACGCTGCCGCTTGTATTCCAGTTTGTGAACTGAACAGCCACATCGCCGTTTGATAAAGGTTTCGCAATATAATCGCCGCGGGCGGATGTTATGAAATTAGCCGCCGAACCCGATGTAACCTTTATCCTCCTACCGGCTACGCCGTAAGGATCCTGGCTGAGCATGATGGCATTTCTGTTGTTGATGATGTAGTTTTCGTCATTGACTCTGAGGTTGGCCCACAACGCAGCGTCTCTCAGGTCGAATCCAAGGAGCATAGGAGAATTGATCATACAGTAGGTATTGAAGTGCTGCCTGTTTTGTCCGATAGACCAAGAAACGCTGGCATTTCTGGCAGTTGTGTACTGACCTAACGCTACGACCATCATATCGCCGTCGGGCCATACGCCGCCAAGGCGGGCATAGTCGTTTGTGGTCAGATAGATCGCCCTATCGTACTCGTTTCTGACATACCCCCAAGTACCCATGGGATTCCAGTTGCCGAATATGTCAGCGTAAAGACGGTTTGTCTCGCCAATCATGTCCGCCCACTGCCAGGACGCGCAGTTAGCCCATTCGCATGTTTTCAGAGCCACGCCCTGACCCGCGTGCCCCGGGACAACCGTGGGTGCCTTCTGAAAAGCGTCGCGGATGGATGTAAAGCAGTATAATCCGCAATCCTGCGACTTAGTGTTATATAAGCTTATAATATTTGTGCCGGCTTTCAATTCTACGGTGACGTTCGTGTTTGCTGTGGTCGGGAAAGCGGTTACGTTCGATGTAAGAGCTTCGTACGCGCGCTTGCCGTTTACGTCGACCATCAGGTAGCGACCGCCGCTGTTGTTTGTGCCGCCGCCATTTCTACGGGTTATGCCGATGTTATATGTTCCGTATTCCGGAACTCCGGTAACCGTAATGATCGCAGCGCCGGAAAGCGTGTTGGTAGTATAGTATGTGGTAGTAGAAGATACGCCAAGACCTGCAAGGTACCCGCTGCTGTTTCTTGACGCGCCGCCAACATACGTCACTCCGGCAGGAGCGCCGGAAGCCCAGTTCGTCGTCCAAGAGAAGTTAGGACTGTCGCCAGTGTTTGTTATATCCATCCGCTGGATATCAGGTCCCGTGATGTTGTATGCCGAGTTAAGCGGGTTTCCACAATAGTCGTACTTCAGTACGTCGATGCCAAAACTCACGAATTGCGCGGCAAACGCGTCTTCGCGACCTCCAGCCGAAGGGTACGCGCCGGGCTGACCCGCGCATGTGCTACCGCCGGAGTCGTTGTACATACCATATTTGAGGCCTTTACTGTGAACATAGTCTCCCATTGCGCGGAAACCTGTAAACCCGTTGTAGGCAAAAGCTGAAAAGCTCGTGCCGTAAGTTGTGCTGGTACTTGGTAAAACCGAAGTACCGCTGGCGTAGCAGCCGTCGTCAATTACCAGATATTGATAACCCAACTTGTCAAGCCCGTGTTCGATATACGCGTCGGCTACTCCGGCGATTATGCTCGCGCTGATCCGGTTAAAAAACGCGTTCCAACTGTTCCAGCCCATAAATGGAAGCGTAGCGCCATCAGGCTTTGGATATAGCCTCTGCGTCGCGTACTTCTTATCTCCGGGGTGGAATTCTAATTTTGTTTTCTCCAATGTTGAATAGGGTGTCCAAGTAGCACCGTTAAGCGACCGGGAATTGCTATCAAGTATTGGTGTGACGTTTGCATTGCCGCCCGGGACGCTGTTATAGGCGAAAGCTGGCGCCGCCATACTTGAAGCCAAAGCGAAAGCCAAAATGACCACAATGATTGCTCTTGCGTGTTTATTCACAATTGCTTTCCTCCAAAAAATGTATTTCACAACACCGCGTAACATAAGAACAGCATTCAAACCGCAAGAATACCATCCACGCTATTCGCGAATTTACGCACTTTTATTCCACAAATCACCTCCCCCCGGTGATTGCGCGTCAAAGCGCGTAAATAAATATAACGCGGTGAATATGACATAAGAACGCCTGATAATAAAATTGAAAAAACGGCATTCTACTTTGTTCAGCTATAAAAATGTGTACTTTTTTATAGTTTTACTTTGTACGTCCAGAATTTATAAAGTTATCTTCTTGCTAAGCATTCTAGTACAGTATGTAATAAAAATCAACTATATTATTATAAATATTTACGTAATTTTACAAATTTCCTTGGGTTTTTAATATATCATCCTTTTGCTATCAAAAAGTACACTTTTTGATAGCCCCTTTTGCTAACAAATAAAGACGATACTCTCGTGTAATGAATCTAAACACAAGAGAATCGTCCCTATTTTAATGGCCTACAGTTTGCTTGTAGCCGCCGCTAAGCCATCCTATAAAACGCGGCGGAATTCGGAGCCAGCGCCAAACTGCCCGTACATGTAAAACGCGTCCCGCTAGACAAGCATACAAGCTCCGAGTCAAGCGGTATCTCCGCCGTATAGGGTGCTGCGTCCGCGTTTATAGCGACGACAACGCGGTTATCATCGTGCTCCCGGGCAAAAATGTATTGCAGATTCGTCACATATAGTTGATGATACCCCCCGTACATGAGCGCGGGGTTGTTCTTTCTGATATCGGCAAGCGACGCGATCCACTTGGTTATCTCGTTTTCTATAGGCTCTGGGAAACACGCCCGCAACGCGGCGTCACTTCCGCGCTCCTTCACGCCTTCGGCTCCCCATTCGCTCCCATAATATATGCATGGGATGCCAGGCATCGCGAACAGCAACCCAAACGCAGCCATCAGATTATCCGGCTGACTCAAATTACTCGCAATCCTGTTCACATCGTGGTTGTCCACGAAATTGAAAAGCGGCAGCCCCTTGTATAACGTCCAGTTTTCTGGGCCAAACTGTCGGTTAAGGCTGTAAGCGATCTCAAACATATTTTTGTCGTTGAAACTGGAGAAAATGCCTTTGAAACACTCATAATTGGTACAGCTATCAAGCATATCCCCGTTGACGATACGCCTGTAGTCTCCATGTATCGCCTCTCCGACGAGGAAAAAATCCTGTTTGATCGATTTTGTGAGATTATGGAGCTTCCTCATAAAATCTTCATTGAGCATATACGCTACGTCCAGCCGCAGCCCGTCGATGCCAAACTCCTCTATCCACCCGCGAACGCAACCAAGAAGGTGTTCCACAACTTGTGGGTTGTTCAAATTCAGCTTCACCAGGTCATAGTGGCCTTCCCAACCCTCATACCACAATCCGTCCCCATAGTTGCTGTCGCGGCCAAAATCAAGGTAGAACCAATCCTTGTACGGTGACGATTGCCGGTTTTCAAGAACATCCAAGAAAGCCCAAAAACCTCTACCCACATGATTGAACACGCCATCAAGCACTACCCGTATGCCCGCTTCCCGCAACTTGTCGAGGACGTCTTTAAAATCGGCGTTGCTTCCGAGGCGGCAGTCTATTTTTGTGAAATCTCTCGTGTCGTAGCCGTGGAATCCGCTTTCGAATACCGGGCAAAAATATATTGTGTTTATCCCGACGCGGTTCATATGCGGGATCCATTCGGCGACTTTGTTTATACGGTTTTGCGTGACGCCGTCGTTTTCATTTGGCGCGCCACAAAAACCCAGAGGATATATCTGATAAAAAATGCTTTCGTGATACCACATTATTAAACTCCTGTAGTTTTGTTGTTATTCGCATGTAGCCGGATACCGTGGATTTGTTTCCGGTATTATTCTGGTATTATATGTTTTTATTGCACCCTGTAATTGTACGCAGTAATTATTCAAACAGCAAGGAACTGATGAGCTCGGAAAACTCCGCAGGGTCGTCGAGCGGAACGTCCGCCGACAGCAAAGCCTGACCATANAACAGTTTTGCNTACTTTGACGCCTTTTCTTTGTCGCTTTCATACGCGTCTTTAAGCTTGGAAAACGACGGATGCTCGGCATTGATTTCNAGGACGCGNTGCGCCCGCATCTCCCCAAACATGNTATCTTGCCCTTGCTGCCCTTGCATCGCTCGCATCACTTTGAAATATTTCTCCATTTCAAGGCTTATTTCCCCTTGCGCGGCAAGGCAGACAGGATGACTCTTGAGTTTTTGCGACAATCGAACGGCCGCAACTTTTCCCTCTAGCGATTCTTTGACGAAGTCTAAAATGTCCTTGTTCTCCGTCTCCCTGAGTTCCGTTTCCTTTTTCTCCTCGTCGCTCTCAAATCCAAGATCCTCGTCATTCACCGAGCGGAATTCCTTCTCTTCGAAATTTCTGAGCGCCCGGACGACGAATTCGTCGACGTCTTCGGTGAGATAAAGTATCTCATAGCCCTTCTCGCGCACTTGCTCAGCTTGCGGCAACTTATTGAGCTGCGTTATGCTCCCGCCGCTGGCATAATAGATGTATTTTTGGCCTTCCGCCATATTTTTAACATATTCCGCGAGCGTTATCAGCTTTTCCGCCTTTGATGAATAGAATAAGAGTAAGTCTGACAACAAGTCGCGGTTTGCGCCGAAGCCGTTAACGATGCCGTATTTAAGCTGTATCGCGAAACTTTTATAGAANGCCTCATANTTTTCGAAATCATTTTCCAGNAGCTTCTTCAGTTCTCCTTTTACCTTCTTTTCTACATTCGTNGCAATGATTTTAAGCTGGCGGTCGTGCTGGAGTATCTCGCGCGATATGTTCAATGAAAAATCCGGAGATTCAACGACGCCCCGCACAAAACGAAAGTGCTCCGGCAGCAGGTCTGCGCAGTGTTCCATTATCATAATGCCAGACGAGTAGAGCTGCAGACCAGCCTTATATTCACGGGTAAAGTAATCATACGGCGCTACGGATGGGACAAATAACATCGCTTTATAGCTGACCTTCCCTTCGGCGGATACGCGGATTACCGCAGCCGGGTCTGTGTAATCGTAGAATTTTTCCTTGTAGAATTCGACGCAGTCCTCATCTGAAACGTCGTTTTTCGCGCGTTGCCAGATCGGCACGCGGCTATTGATGACATCGGCCTCTTTGTAGTCTTCCCATTTCGTCTTTTTATTGCCATCGTCGTCCGTTTCATCTATTTCGACCTGCCGGTTTTTCGTGACGTCCATGATTATTGGCCACCGAATGTAATCTGAATACTTTTTGATGAGATTTTTAAGCGTGTATTCCTCCAGGTATTTATCGTATTTCTCGTCTTCACTGTCTGGTTTGAGCTCAATGATGATGTCCGTCCCCGGCGCGTCCTTGTCGCAGGGCGATATCACGTACCCGTCGGAGCCTTCTGAAACCCACTTATTCGCGCTCTCCTCGCCATAAGCGCGCGAAATAACGGTCAGACGCGAGGCTACCATGAACGCTGAGTAAAAGCCGACGCCAAACTGCCCAATTATATCGATATCCTCGGTTTTTTCGTCCATGTTCTTTTTAAACTGCATGGAGCCGCTTCTAGCAATAACGCCAAGATTCGATTCCAGCTCTTCCGCTGTCATTCCGATACCGTTATCGCTGATTGTCAGAGTTCTTGCTTCCTGGTTAGTTTCGATTTCGATTTTGAAGTCGTCGCGCGTGAGCCCGACTTTATCATCGGTAAGTGAGATATAGCAGAGCTTGTCGATCGCGTCGGAGGCATTGGATATGAGTTCGCGCAAAAAAATTTCCTTGTGGGTGTAAATAGAGTTGACCATCAGGTCGAGTAGACGTTTCGATTCCGATTTGAACTGTTTCTTTGCCATTGCAAAAGCTAACCTCCTTAATGATTTTTTGTGATTTTTGTTGCTGTTCAGTTGGCATCCAAAAACACAGGTTGGTTACAGGCAACGCACTAGTACAATGGTGAAAACTAGTAACAATGGCCAAAACTTGTGTGCGAAGCCTGTAACCATTGCGAGTTTTTGGATACCCTCTGAACAGTTACATATTTTTTACACTTGCATTTGTTTTCTCCTCGCTAGGTTTATCGTGCCTTCGGTCATGTCGCCTACCCAGCCGATCGCTTTGCCCAGGCCGTTGGCGACGCAAAGGCTCGCGTCGTCGGCGTTGAGAGTGGTTATATTCGTCCGGTTCGCGATAAGCTTGTCAAATCCCCACAACAGGCTGTTTCCGCCGGTCAGGATAATCCCATTTTGCGAGATATCCGCCACCAGTTCAGGCGGCGTGGCTTCCATAACGTTATGTACCGCTTCGATAATGCCTTCTGTCACATCTTCAAACGCTTCAAGGATATCGGTCGAGCTTACGGCGACTTCGCGCGGCAACCCGGTCAACAAACACCGTCCCTTGACCTCGACGGCTACCGTTTCCGGACGTGGAAACACACAGCCGATACCCTTCTTAAGTTCTTCAGCCGTAGTCTTTCCGATCAGAATGTTGTGCTTGCGCTTTATATATCTAACTAACGCGTCGTCAAACGCGTCGCCGCCTGCTTTTAACGATACGGACTCGACCACGCCGGACAGCGATAGAACCGCTATATCTGTGGTGCCGCCGCCGATATCGATAACCATATGCCCTTCCGGCTTTGTTATATCAAGGCCGGCCCCGATCGCCGCCGCAAGCGGCGCTTCCATAAGATAAACCTTTCGAGCGCCGGCAGCAACGCCCGCATCAATAACCGCGCGCTCCTCGACTTCTGTTATACACGATGGGACTGAGATGATCATCCTGGGCTTGAGCATTGAAAATGACAACGCCTTGCGCACAAACTCCTTTAACATGCGCTCTGTCATATCGTAATCGCAAATGGCGCCGTCGCGCATGGGGCGAATAGCGGCTACATTGCCGGGAGTTCTTCCCAACATACGTTGGGCAGCCATGCCAACGTTGAGTAGCCGCCCTGTATTTTTATCCATTGCCACTACTGTCGGCTCGTGCAGGATAACCCCCTTTCCCCTTGTGGATATTAAGACGGAAGCCGTCCCAAGATCGATCCCGATATCTCTGCCAAAAATCATATTTCCCCCTGGGGAGTATAATTCCCCGAAAACTCAAAACATACTGGCGAGAAACGGCAAATTTTATTAAACGCTGGTATAATTATTCGCCTCGCGCCAGTGTTGCGCAAACGACCTTTGCCGCCCCCGCCGCCAACAACACCCTCGCACACTCGGATAGCGTTGAGCCAGTAGTGACGACGTCGTCTATCAGCAGAACGCTTTTCCCTTCAATGAGTTCAGGATCCGTGGCTTCAAACGCCTCTTTAATATTGGCGCTGCGTTCTTCTTTACCGCCCAATTCGGACTGCGCGTTGACGTCACGAGGTTTTTCCAGCGTTTCAGCGGCAACGTCGCCCAGTTCGAGGGCTGTGGCTAGCGCAAGTAACATCGCCTGGTCATATCCCCGCGCTCGTTTGCGTTTACTGCTTAGCGGGACCCAGGTGATAATGTCATAACTAATATCCGGTTGTTCGCGTACGCAATCGGCTAACAATTTGCCGTAAACAGACGCATAGGCTGACATCCCGCGAAATTTGAAACGGAGTATCGATTTTCTCACATTCCCTTTATAGTGCAGCGGTGATACACAGAAGTCAAAGGCGTCCCCGTTTTGCTTCCCGCCATTGTCTGAAAACGGCAAAGTCTCGGTGCATCTGTCGCACCAACCATCGTCCGTTTTGTTTAGCACCCTTCCGCAAAAAACGCATTTAGGAGGAAAAAGCAAATCCAATATTACAGATAAAATGCCCATGTTCGCGTCCCCCTTGTCGCCATCCACGCAACCCGTGTTAGATTATACCATGTCTTCAACGAATTTGCACCATTATATCATACCTGCTTTATCAAAGAAACTCCGTATCGAGAATGATGGTTACCGGGCCTTCATTGACGGAACTGACGTCCATCATAGCGCCGAATTCGCCTGTTTCAACCGTAAACCCAGCTTTTTTGCATTTTGCGACAAACAGTTCATATAACGCAACGGCGGTATCGGCGCGCGCGGCGTCCGTGAAACCAGGCCGACGGCTCCTACAGTCCGCGTAAAGAGTGAACTGCGATATCACCAAAATGTCACCCCCGACAGCCATTAGATCAAGATTCATTTTCCCATTTTGATCATTGAAAATGCGCAAGTTGCATACCTTTGCCGCAAGCCGGACGGCGTCATTTTCCATATCGCCTGTTTTTACTCCAAGCAGAACGAGCAACCCCCTGCCAACACTGCCCACGACTTCCCCTTCGATTTTTACCGACGCGGAAGACACGCGCGTCACAACAGCCCTCATATCACCCACCCGCCCTTCGGACATCTATAACCCCTGGCACGGACATCAGTTTAGCCATCGCGGTTACAAGTTCGTCGCGGCTTTTAACGTCGACTACAACTGTGACTGATACGTTGCCGTCCCAATTATTCTTCGAGTTAAACGAAACAATTCTAATATTCAGTGTGTTGAGTACCGTAGCGACATCTACGACGATACCTATCCTTTCGCGAATTGTCATATAGATCGTGGTGGAATAGTCGCGCCCCTCGGTGTTGGCCCATGCGACGTGTACCCATCTCCGCTCAGCAGCTTCCGAGTCTTTATCCGCCTTAATATAGTTTATGCAGTCTTGATGATGCACAGATACGCCGTAACCTTTCGTTATAAACCCCACCACAGGATCTCCAGGAACCGGCGAACAGCATCGCGCAAATTTAACAAGACAGTTTCCCAGCCCCTCCACCATCACGCCTTTCACTGGCTTGATCCGTGTTTCTTCTTTTTTTTCAGGTTTTGTGGGCAGCTCTTCTTTTTTTCTTGTCTTTACGGAAGCGCGCACATCGTCGCGTATTTTGTTTACGATTTTTTGCGTCGTTATCCCGCCATATCCAATCGCGGCATAAAGCTCGTCAAGCGATCTGAACGACGCGCGCGCAAGGACTTTCGGGAGGACATCGTCGCGGGTGATATCCGCTAATTGTATATTTGAATGACGTAATTCTGACTCAAACGCCATTTTTCCGTGAATTATATTTTCCTCGCGCCGTTCCTTTTTAAACCATTGGCGTATTTTATTTCTTGCTTCCGGACTCTTTATTATTTCAAGCCAATCACGGCTTGGACCCTTTGCGGAATTCGAGGTCAGTATTTTTACGATATCCCCGCTACGAAGAGTATGGGCATATGGAACGATTCTGCCGTTTACCAGCGCTCCTGTCATCCGGTTTCCAACTTCGGAGTGTATATTATACGCAAAGTCTATCGGCGTCGAACCTGCGGGGAGGTTGATTACGTCGCCGCCTGGGGTAAACACGAAAACTTCGTCAGCAAACATGTCCACTTTCAACGCGTGCAAGAAATCCTGCGCATCCCCATCCTGCTGTGATTCCAGTAGGCGCCTGATCCAGGCGAACTTTTCCTCGTCGGCGACCTTGCCCCCCTTGCCCTCCTTATACTTCCAATGCGCTGCAATGCCATATTCGGCTGTCTGATGCATTTCCCACGTGCGAATCTGCACCTCGAACGGAATTCCTTCGCTGCCGATTACGTTTGTATGTAGGCTTTGGTACATGTTCGGCTTTGGCGTGCCAATATAATCTTTGAAACAACCGGGCATCGGTTTGAACATATCGTGGATATATCCTAAAACATTGTAACAGTCCGCTATATTGTTAACTATCACGCGAAACGCGTACAGATCCAGCACTTCTGAGAGTACTTTATTCTCCCCATACATCTTCCTGTAGATGCTGTACAAATGCTTTATGCGCCCGTTGACCTCGCATTGTATCCCATTCCCGGCTAACCGCTCCGTAATCTTTGTCTGGATCAATCTGAAGAAACTCTCGTCTTCAACACGCCGGAGCTTTAGCCCTTCAGTTATCTCGTAGCAACCGACCGGGTCGAGATATTGAATCGATAGATCCTCCAATTCCCATTTTATCTTCTGCATACCAAGCCTGTGGGCGATTGGCGCGTACATTTCCATGGTTTCAAGCGCTTTTTCCCGTTGCTTATCCTCGGATACGTACTCCATCGTCCTCATGTTATGGAGTCTGTCGGCAATTTTTATCAAAATAACGCGAATATCTTGCGCCATCGCGATGAGCATTTTCCGCAGATTTTCCATCTGCTCCTCTTCTTTGCTCGTATATGTTACCCGGGACAGTTTCGTGACACCATCGACTATTTCGGCGACATCCTTTCCAAAAAGTTTGTTGATATCATCAAAAGTCGCGCTTGTATCCTCGATGCAGTCATGCAGCAGAGCCGCGCATAGGGAATCCTCATCAAGCCCGATTTCCGCTACAATCGTCGCAGCCGCAAGCGGGTGAGTGATAAATTTCGTCCCGTCTTTGCGCATTTGGGTGTCATGGGCTTCAAGCGCGAACTCGAAAGCTGCCCTGATACGGTCCATGTCGGAATCGGGATGGTTATTAAGTATGACCGTTTCCAACTGACGGTATTTTTCGGCAATATCATCCATTTTAGTCACTGACAAATCCGCTTTGACGTATATCAGTCAAATGCAGTTGTACGTCGCAACGCCCGCGGTACTCGTTGAGCTGCGGCTCAAACGCTACGTCCACAAGAGTTCCTTTTTTAACGCGCAGTCTATCGGTTGGCATCGAAAAGAACACGCAATCCAGGCTTTTTCCCACTTTTTCAATTCGTAGGCGCGAGTGCTTGCCGGCTCCGATAGAATATGCGGAAGCGAGAAACGCCCCTTTTATGCACAGGCACGGCGAAGGGTTCCCATTTCCAAAAGGCTCAAGACGCTCAAGCGCTCTTATATTTTGAGCGGATAGCAATTCGAATTTTTCCACCTCAAAATCGAGGTTAAGCCCTAGTGTTGAAGCTGATTCGACGTTGTCTTGGTAATTTGCCGTCAAGCGTCGACTAAGCTCATTTATATTGTTCTCAGCGACGGTCACTCCCGCCGCCATTTCATGCCCTCCGTAATTGTCAAGAATATCATCACAGGATTTCAGCGCTTCGTAGAGGCAAAAAGAGCCGTAGCTGCGGCATGAGCCGCGCCCAATCATGTCTTCATCAATACTTATAATAACAACTGGAACCAGGTAGCGTTCCGCCAACTTTGCAGCTACTATCCCTGTCACGCCCTGGAACCACCCGCGTCTGGCAAGTATAATAGGCCCGGTCGGTTCCGGACCGTCAAGCATTTCTTCCGCTTCATTATATATTTCAGTTTCAAGGACGCGTCGCTCGTTATTCATACGGCACAGCTCGATCGCAAGCCTTTCGGCGTCCTCTTCGTTGCTGGTCAGCAAAAGCTCAACCGACAGTTCCGGCTTACTCATCCTGCCGGCAGCGTTCAGTCTTGGGGCAATCATATAGCTTACGGTCGAACTCTTAACTCTGCCAGACTCAACGCCAATTTCCTTCAGTAAACGAAGCAGACCCGGGCGTGGATTTTCATTGATCGAGATAAGCCCGCTCCTGATCATCCTCCGGTTCTCTCCCAACACAGGCATCACATCGGCAATCGTGCCAATCGCGACAAGATCGCCATAGCGTTTTAGCATCTCATCGTAATTGGTCGCCCCTTCAAGCGCGCAAACAAGCTTAAAAGCTACGCCTACCCCGGCGAGCGCTTTGTTAGGATATCCACAATCGGGACGTTTTGGGTCGACGACAGCGGCCGCTATAGGCAATTGCGCTCTGCACTCATGATGGTCGGTAATCACCAGCCCTAACCCCAGGGTCCTTGCGTACTCTGCTTCCGCTATAGCCGTCACTCCACAATCCACGGTTATGACAAGTCCGACTCCACGCGCTTTCAACGTGTCGAGCGCGTAACTGTTTAAGCCATATCCTTCGCCAACGCGGCCGGGTATATATGTTTCGAAATCCGCTCCCACTGAACGAAGCCATAATGCAAGTAAAGCGCATGAGGTCATTCCGTCAACGTCGTAGTCTCCATAAACTGCGATCCTCTCGCCATTTTCAACTGCTGTTCTGATACGACGGACGGCTTTTTCCATATCAGCCAATAAGAACGGATCATGCGTTTCCACATGGGTTTCGCCCAGAACAGCTTGCGCTTCCTCAAAGTGGGTAACGCCCCTTGAAGCCAGCAGGACGGAAGTGAGCGGATTGACCCCATGCCGACAAAGATCTAATGCTATTCCCCTGTCAAAACTGCCGATATTCCAATTTAACGACTTCATCCGGCAGATCCTGCCTTTCCAAAAACATATGGTGGGCTACGCCGTAACCCTCTTTCTCAGGTCAAAGCGCATTAATTCCCATATCGCGGTAAGTCCCAACGCGGTAAATAGCAGCGGGTATACATACATTGAGGCTGATTTGGGGAAAACTCCGGATTCGTTTAACGCTACATAGAACGAAGCGGGCAAGCTGGCGATGGAATAGCCATAGTATGATACGAGTATCAACACCTGGCACGCCAAGATACTCACAAACGCGCTTATCAGCGATAACACAGCGCTTATCGCCAAAGCGCGGATATCGCCGCAACCGTCGAATAGTATGTTTAAAACATATATGAGCAGCGGAGCTATGATGAAAAAGGGGTAAAACACCGTGCCGAACCAATAAGTGCACAACACAACCGGGATCATAGCGAAAGACGCCCCTATCAACGCGGCAAAGAGCGTTAAATACAACCGCCGAGTGTGCGTTTTATCAATGAGTATAGTTTTATCCCGCACCTTTGCTTTTTTTAGCACGGCTCCTTCCCCGCCGTCAGGCTCTGGGGAAACTTCATCCTGTTGTCCGTTATTGACTTCATCTCCGGTCTCGTCACTTGCGCCAACACTGGTACTTGTACTTGTACTTGTACTTGTACTTGTACTTGCCTCGTCACTTGTCTTAGCCTCGCCACTGCCATCGGCAATATCCCAAGTTTCACCATCATTGCTGTTTTCGCTATCTAACGTTTTATTCACGTCATCAGCTTCGATATCATCCCTGGAAGTCTCAGCGTCAAGAACAACTTTTAACTTGTCTTCGGGTGAGTGGCTATTATTGACCTTTTTCTTGTTTTTGCCCATATCACAATCTCCCTCCTCGTTAATTGTTAATTGTTAATTGTTAACTGTTAATTGCTAAAAGCGTTTCCCCAACTTTATGAATATCCCCAGCGCCAGCAGTTAGGACGATATCGCCTTTACATGCAATTTTGGCTATTTCAGTTGCAATTTCTTGGAAATCTGACAGGCAGCGCGCCCCCGGGATGGCGGCAGCCAGGACGTCAGATGTTATGCCAATGTCGTTTTTTTCACGCGCAGCGTATATTTCCGCGATAAACGTTACGTCAGCACGCGATAGTACAGAGACGAAATCGGAAAATAATGCTTTTGTCCTGGAAAACGTATGAGGTTGGAAAACGAGGATTATCCGCTTATAACCAAGTGTTGAAACGGCGTCAAGCGTAGCGCGCAACTCGCTAGGATGGTGCGCGTAGTCGTCATAAACGTCCGCGCCATTAAAAACGCCTTTGAATTCAAACCTTCTACTCACGCCCTCATAACCTTGAAGCCCTTCCTCCACCTCTGCCGCCGACACGCCAAGCGCAACAGCGGCGGACGTCGCGGCTAGAGCATTGAGAAGGTTGTGAACTCCTGGAATTTGGAGTGTCAATCCGCAAAACGGAACTCCATCGTATACAACATCCATAGACGGATTCCGACCGGCGGGACAGACGTTAATCCCCCGCAAGCGAGCGTTCGCTCCGAATCCAAATGTAAACAGCTCCCTACTAAGCGGCGCCAGGGCTTTCATAGTGTTTTCGTCGTCGCCATTGCAAATTATGTGACCGCCTTCCGGGACGAGCGAAGCGAATTTCCTGAACGAACTTTGCAAATCATTAATATCCTTGAAGAAATCCAGATGGTCCGCGTCGACATTTAAAACGACCGCGACTGTTGGGAAAAAGCAATGAAATGAGTTATAGTACTCGCAAGACTCGACGACAATGACATCGCCTTGTCCAACGCGATACCCGGACCCGAGCGTTGGAAGTGTACCGCCTATCATAACCGTGGGATCTCTTTTTGCCGAGAGCATGATGTGAGTGACCATGGACGTCGTCGTGGTTTTGCCGTGGACACCTGAAACGCAGACGGCATTTTTGTACCCGAGCATTACATGACCCCAGGCTTGCGCGCGTTCATAGACTGGTATCCCAAGCTCTCGCGCCGTTTTAATCTCGATATTGTTTTCACGCGCCGCCGCAGTCCGTATGATAACCCCTGCTCCGCGCACATTTTCGGGAGAATGGCCTACCACTACTTTAATACCTATCGAACGGAGCCTTTCGACGGCTGGGCTGTCGTTAATATCAGATCCTGTTATGTTAATTCCCATCCCGTATAGGATCTCAGCAAGCGGAGACATTGAAACTCCGCCAATTCCGACAAGGTGACACCGCTGACCGCTATTAATATGCTGCTCAAATTGACTAAATTCCATAAAACACCTTATTTTCTGATTGCTAATACACTGGCTTAATATTATACTACTATAGGCGATGTTTATCAATACCGATTTTTGGAGTGGATGTAACAACATCAGTAGTTGGCTAAAGGGGGGTACGATGCTGGGATTCAGCCCACCTGAACATGTCGAGCAAATACTAAGCCACCTGGCGGAAAACGGGTATGCCGCGTATCTGGTCGGCGGATGCGCTCGCGATTCCATTATGGGGCGCGACGTCCATGACTGGGACGTGGCGACATCCGCCGCACCGCTCGATGTCGCCCGGCTTTTCCCCAAGACCGCTCTGACCGGAGAAAGGTTCGGGACGATTACAGTTCTCGCAGAAGGTGGCAGCGTCGAAGTCACGACTTTCCGGGTTGAAAGCGGATATAGCGACAACCGGCGTCCCGATATGGTTGAGTTCGTGGATAGCCTTTACGCTGACTTGAGCCGCCGCGATTTTACGATCAACGCTATGGCGATATCGGAATCGCGCGAGCTTATCGATCCGTTTGGAGGGGCAAATGACATAAAAGCCCGTGTGATCCGGTGCGTCGGAAATCCAGACGAGCGATTTTCTGAGGATGCGCTACGTATGTTCCGAGCGCTACGGTTTCGCGCTGAATTGGGGTTTGATATAGAAGAAGAGACAATGCGCGCGATCCGCTCAAATGCCGACAAAGCAAAATTCATCAGTGCGGAACGGGTACGCATAGAACTGGAAAAAACGCTCATGTCGCAAAGACCGGAAATAGCTGGGGAGATGATCGCAGCGGGTCTGCTTTGCTGCTATATGACAAAGCGTGTAGAACGCCTGGGCGGTCTGGAGAGGATCAGAAGTTTCCCATCGGAACCGGATATGCGCTGGTGTGCGTTTTGCGCTCTGTTGCTCAAGGAATATCTCATATCGTCTGCCGAGGAGTTTCTACACAGTTTGCGCCTTGACAGGAAAACAATCAAAACATGCGCTATGGCCCTTTCGGTTACCAAATTTCCCGATAGCCGCACTGACATAAAGCGGGTCTTGTCGAAGCAAGACGCGCAGGCTACCCGTTGCGCCGCCGCGATCCATGACGGGCTGGATAATATGGGAGACGGGCTACCGTCGCGTGAACATTCAAAATGCTTGCCATATATTAAGGATAATATGACATCCCCAGATAGTGCTGGAGCGCTTACAGAAACAGAGGCGATCACAGCTAGTGGCGAGTGCTACTCGATAAGCAATCTGGCGGTTTCAGGAAGAGATCTAATCAAACTTGGCTACCCGCCTGGCCGCGATCTTGGCCATACACTTGCCCGGCTGCTTGATCACGTAATCGAGCGTCCCGAAGACAACACGCGTGAAACGCTACTAAAAATTGCTAGTAATATGTATATGAGTATTGAAAAATGCGTTGATAATGGTTATTTTATTGAAACAGATACAAAAATGTGATATCCTTCATGAGTGTCTAAATATAAACAACATTTCAAAGGGAATTGCGCGCTATGAAGATCGATGCGCCATGGCTGAATTCTTATGGAAGCGTACCGCATAGCCTTGACTATCCTGACTGTTCAATGGTGAGCTTGGTATTCAAGGCTGCTGAAACGTACCCGCGCGACACGGCGTACGATTTCTTCGGATGCAAGCAAAACTACAAGCGCTTCACAGAAGACATCTGCGTCTGCGCGTCCGGTCTTGAAGCTATAGGCGTCAACCGGGGCGAAAGGGTCACTATATGCATGCCCAACACGCCGCAGGCGGCGACGGCTCTCTATGCACTCAACCTGATAGGCGCGATTGCGAACATGGTACACCCATTGTCGGCTGAGGAAGAACTGGCGCGGTATATAAACGACAGCCGAAGCGTCGCTGTGCTAACACTTGACCAATTCGCGCCGAAACTGGAGAAGATACTTCCAAGGACTGGTGCTAAGACGCTTATCTTGACGGGAATTGAGGACGGACTGAAGGGAATTCGGAAACCGTTATTCAAACTGACGAAAGATGGAAGGACGCCGCGCCGGAGTAGCGGCGGCGCGCTGCTCAGATATACCGACCTGATGGAACTGGGGCGAAGCCGCGTAGGCAATCCCGCTCATGCCGCCAGCCATCATAATCAAGACCGTAACGCTAGCGAAAGTCATCCTGCCAAGCCAAGAGGCGGGGACGTCGCCGCCATACTCTACAGCGGCGGGACATCCGGCGTGACAAAAGGCATACTGTTGACGAACCTGAACTTCAACGCGCTGTCTTTACAAACAATAGCGGCTGGCGACTGTGTCGAACCAAGGAAAAAAATGCTTGCGATCATGCCGCTGTTCCATGGGTTCGGGCTTGGAGTTTGCGTACACACTGCGTTTATAACGGGGGCGACGGCAATCCTTGTCCCCCAGTTCTCGATCAAATCATACGCAAAACTCCTTAAAAAGCACAAACCGCACTACATAGCGGGCGTACCAACTCTGTACGAAGCCATGCTGAGGCTTCGCGATATCGGCAATCTTGACTTGTCGCAGCTTATGGGCGTGTTTTCCGGCGGAGATTCGCTGTCGCCGGAGTTAAAACGCAAGGTAGACGAGTTTCTGAGGGAGCGCGGCGCGAAAGTCCAAGTGCGCGAAGGCTATGGCCTAACTGAATGCGTGACAGCAAGTTGCTTAACCCCGCGCGACTTCCACAAGGAAGGCAGCATAGGCATACCGTACCCTGATACATTCTATAAAATCGTACGCCCGGGGACGCAAGAAAAGCTGCCGTACGGCGAGGAGGGCGAGATTGTCCTGTCCGGGCCGACTGTAATGAAAGGGTATGACAACAACGAAGAAGAAACGGCGCGGACGATGCAGACCCACGAGGATGGGAGAACCTGGATCCATACCGGTGATCTGGGGATAATGGACGAAGACGGGTTCGTATATTTCCGGCAAAGGATAAAGCGGATGATAATTACGTCCGGTTACAGCGTCTACCCTTCCCAGCTCGAAAATGTCATCGAAACGCACGAAAAAGTGCTAATAAGCTGCGTAATAGGAGTACAGGACGACTATAAAATCAAGCGGATAAAAGCGTTTATTGTGCTACGCGACAATATCGAGCCAACCGAAGAGATAAAAGCGTCGATACTTGAACATTGCAGGAAAAATATCGCGAAGTACGCTATGCCCCGCGAATTCGAGTACCGCAAAGATCTGCCGCGTACGCTTGTTGGGAAAGTAGCGTATATAGAACTTGAAAAAGAGGAGCAGGAGAAGCACAATGGATAAAAAATGGTTTGACGATATGGAATCTAAAATCCCTCGCGGCGGCATTAGGACGCGTTTCGCGCCCAGCCCGACAGGATATATGCACGTAGGTGGCTTACGTACCGCGCTATACGCTTACCTGATCGCGAAAAAAGACGGCGGGGCATTCATATTGCGTATAGAAGACACTGACGCCGCGAGATTTGTCGAAGGAGCGACCGACATCATCATCAGCACGCTCAAGGGAGCAGGACTTAAGTACGACGAAGGCCCGGATGTAGGAGGTCCAGCCGCCCCATATACCCAAAGCGAACGCCGCGAAATATATAGGGCGTACGCCGAGCTTCTGTGCGAGAAAGGCGCTGCGTACTATTGTTTTTGCGAACAAGCAGCGAAACACGGGGACGGCGCCTTCGATCACGCGGAAAGCGCAGAGCATGGCGACGGCAACGCCTCCTCCACTCTATATGGCTCTATGGAGGACGATCCATGCCGCAGCTTGCCGTTTGTGGAGTCTGAACATCGGGCACATGACGGGTCGATGCATGTAATCCGCATGAAAACGCCGCGTGAAGGCGCGACTACTGTTTCAGACATGGTTTTTGGGGAAGTGACGACTCAAAACGAAACACTGGACGATATGGTGCTGCTCAAACGCGACGGTATGCCGACGTACAATTTCGCGAATGTTGTGGACGATCACCTTATGGGCATTACACATGTCCTACGCGGGAGCGAATACATCAGTTCAGCCCCAAAGTACAATCTGCTGTATGAAGCGTTCGGATGGGAGATACCGGCATACATCACTGTTTCGCCCGTCATGCGGGACGCGCGGCAAAAACTGTCAAAACGAAGCGGCGACCCTACGTATGGCGACCTGCTAGAACAGGGATACTTGCCTGAAGCGGTACTCAATTACATTGCCCTATTGGGTTGGAGCCCTGGAGGGGAGAGAGAGATATTCACGCTGCCCCAACTGCTTGATGTCTTCACGATCGAGGGGATATCAAAATCCCCAGCAATATTCGATATAGAAAAACTCAACCATTTTAATAGCGAATACATCCGCGCGCTGTCGCCCAAAGACTTTGCATCGATAGCGGCGCCATATATATACGGCGCTATTAATAAAGGTGATCTGTCCATTGACGCCATCGCTTCGATATTGCAGGCGCGATGCGAAAAACTCACCGATATCCCCGAAAAGATAGACTTTTTCGACAACCTGCCCGACTACGACACGGACCTGTTCGTACATAAAAAATCAAAAACTGACAAGATTATATCGCTAAAGATGCTCCGGATCGCGCGGGACGCGTTGCTAGCTTTACCTGAATGGACAAACCCGGCGATACATGATACACTGATAAGTTTAGCAGAAAAGCTGGGCGTCAAAAACGCGACGCTGATGTGGCCTGTGCGCGTCGCGGTATCAGGAAAGGCTGTGACGCCGGGTGGCGCCGTCGAAATATGCGGAATTTTAGGACGTAGAGAAACACTCCGACGTATTGACGCCGGGATAGAGAAACTGGGGGGTGCCGAAGTTGAGTAGCATCGCAAAGAACTTGCTTATTGTCTTCACATTCGTGTGTATTATTGTGCTTGCCGTGTTTTGTATTGAGCTGGTGACGCTCAACGCTGATTCAAGCAAAAGCGGGGATGAGGGCACGCAAGTGTCCGAAAGTCCGCCTATTGGCGCAACTGAGGGCGATGATGGGCAGGAACCTGCGGATACCGGGCTTAACGGAGAAACAGAACCTCCCGGGATCGAGGGGCAGACAGAGAACGGCGGCGAGGGTGAAGGACAAAGCCAAACTCCGTCAGGCAAACGGTACAGTCTCCTGATGCTCGACAACGAGCACACACTGATAATATACGCAGACGAAGAATTGTTCGATTTTTCTGAAGGCGAGGCCGACTGGCTATTCACATACAAAGGAGGCGGGGAAGCGTCTCTCGAAATAGCCCCTGATTTAGTGACGCCGCAAGACGGGATCCAAGGTCTTGCTGAAACTCTGCTCACACCATATCTTGAAGGCGGCGAGTCGACGGTTGTAGGGGAGGAGCAGATAAGGAATTCCACGCTCAACGGAATTTCAGTGATAGGCGAAATCGGCAAGACGACATACGAAGCGTGGATATACGGCCCACTGGCCGGAGGCAACAGCGGCAACGCGCTTGATTTTATCATCAAATACCAAAACGAAGAGCAGAAAGAAGCGCTCTATGAGATTCTCGATACACTTGAAATGCTGCTTGAAGAAACGCCCGAGGAGGAATTGGAGGATGGCGATTTAGTCTTGGAGGATGATTTAGTTCTAGATGAATAAGCGTTGTAATGAAATCATGCCGATATATATGTGGTAGATTTAGAAAGGTTGGCATACGATGCGCAAGCGGACGCCCATGACATGGGAGCAGTTGTTTTTTTCTGTGATCTGTATCGAAGCGTTATCAGATGAGCTTAATACTACAGGCGACGAGATTTACAAAATGCTGGCAGAAAAGAGCGATATTTTGGACGCTTATATTGTGCCATTTCATGATGTTCTTCACACACAAGGTTTAAAGTATATTGTTTCTGAGTTGATTGATCTTATGAAAGAACGTGGTGTTGAGCAATGATGCTGTATCACGGTTCATACACGGTTATTGAAAAACCTAATTTGAGCTTTTCGCGAATGAGGACTGATTTCGGCAAAGGATTCTACCTTACGCCGATCAAAACACAAGCGGAAAGCTGGTCACGGCGTTTTTCCCTTCAGCACGGCGCTTCAGTGGTTTCATTCTATGAGTTTTTACCGGTAATCGGCGAAAGGTTGCCAATCGACACAAGAATCCTAGAATTTGATACGTACAATTTAGAATGGCTGGAATTCATTGCTGCTTGCAGACTTGGGCATCCCGTTGATTCCGGATGGGATTTGGTCATAGGCGGTGTCGCTAACGACAAAGTATTTGATACGCTTCAGCTATATTTCGATGGCCTGATTGCGGCGAATGACGCGATTGGTCGGCTTAGGTACGACAAGCCTAATTTGCAGTACTGCTTCAAAGCGCAGTCTTTGATTAACAACTATTTAAAATTTGCGGGATCGGAGGTTTTGAAATGATTGCCAACCGTACGCTAGTAGGCCATAAATGTGCAAATGTAATCAAAGCCTATTCTGAGCTTGCGGGCATTCCTCTCCGCGAGGCTTTTGACGTATTCTATAAATCGTCATTGTATACTGAAATCCGCTTTGGCATCTCCGATATGCATTGCCGGAGCGACGGCTATCTTGCGGAAGAACTGCTAGCTGAAAGTTCGAGGGAACGGCTTTTGTGATAAGACCTAAAGATGTAACAGCTGAAACTGCAACCCATAAACGAACCTTTGCCACATTAAGCGAACATATTGTTGACAATATACTCGTTCGTTATTATACTGGCTTCAACGAATTCAGTTTTTACTGATTTTCAGGCGGAAAGCGGCGCTTTTTGCGCAAAAAACAGGGATCAACGCGGAAAAACAAATATAGAGCGAAGGAATAAGGAGTATGAAATTATGAGGAGCAAAGTGAAGACACTGGCGGAAGCAATGGAAATGATCAAAGACGGACAAAGCATAATGATCGGCGGGTTTATGTTTGGGGGTACGCCCGAGATACTTATCCAAGGCATGATAGACAAAGGCATCACCGGCATCACGGTCATCAGCAACGACACATGCACTCCTGAGTATGGCATCGGGCTGCTCATCGTCAACAAGCGGATATCAAAACTAATATCAACGCATATCGGCAGAAACAAAGAAACGGGCCGCCAGATGAGCGCAGGAGAGACAGAAGTCATCCTTGTCCCCCAGGGAACATTGGCTGAGAGGATCAGGACGGCGGGCGCGGGTCTAGGCGGGTTTTTGACGCCGACTGGCGTTGGGACATCCGTTGAAGAAGGAAAGCAGAAAATAAACATTAACGGCAAAGACTATCTGTTGGAACTGCCGTTAAGGGCTGACGTGGCTTTACTGAAGGCCTGGAAGGCCGACAAGAGTGGCAATCTGGTCTACAGGAGAGCGGCAAGGAATTTCAACCCGCTGATGGCGACTGCGGCGGACCTTGTCATTGCGGCAGCGGAAACGATAGTAGAGGTCGGCGAACTGGATCCGGAACTGGTCTCGACTCCCGGGGCGATGGTCGACGTCGTCGTACAAGCATAGGAGGTATGATAATATGGATATTCGTGATGTAATAGCTAAAAGGGTAGCGGGATTTTTCAAAGACGGCGACCTAGGAAATTTAGGGATAGGACTGCCGACGCTGGTGGCGAACTTTTTGCCCACAGACATAGACGTAATGTTGCACTCTGAAAACGGATTTATCGGCATAGGACCGATGCCCGATCCGGAAAATGTTGATAAAGACACACTCAACGCCGGAGGATATCCGGTTACAATTTTGCCCGGAGGCAGTTGCTTCGACAGCGCATTCAGCTTCCTGCTCGCCAGGGGCGGGCATGTGGACATAACGGTGCTCGGCGCCTTAGAAGTCGACGAGAAGGGCGACCTGGCTAACTGGCACATACCGGGGAAGCTAGTCCCAGGGATGGGCGGCGCTATGGATCTCGTAAACGGCGCGAAAAAGGTTATCATAGCTATGGAGCATACGACGAAAGATGGCGCTCCAAAAATACTGCACAAATGTAGGCTTCCGCTCACAGCNGTAGGAGTCGTAGACTACATTGTCACGGAACTTGGCGTAATGGAAGTCACAGGCGACGGCATAGTNCTCAGAGAACTCGTTCCCGGCGTCACTGTTGAGGAAATTCAATCCAAAACAGAAGCGACGCTCGTAATACCTGACTCCATAGGCGTCATGGCGTGACTAATTAAAACAGCGCAGGGAAGTGAATATTTTTGGATTATGTTACATTGGGTTCGACGGGGATCACGGTGAATAAAAATGGTTTTGGAGCGCTCCCGATACAGCGGATCAGCGAAAGCGAATCCGTGAGTCTGCTNNAAAAAGCTTATAGGGGCGGCATAACTTTTTATGACACCGCGAGGGACTATACTGACAGCGAGAAGAAAATCGGCCTCGCTTTATCTCAGGTTCGGGAGAAAATAATCATCGCTACGAAAACAGCTGCTAAGGATCCGCGCGCCTTTTGGGAACAGCTCGATACGTCGCTAAAAACTATGAAAACGGAATGGATTGATATATATCAGTTGCACAACCCGCCGTTTTGCCCACGGCCGGGCGACGGATCTGGGCTGTATGACGCCATGCTTGAGGCAAAAGCCCAGGGCAAGATAAAACATATAGGACTGACGAACCATAGGCTTGATATCGCCCGCGAAGCAGCGGAGTCTGGCTTGTACGAAACGATCCAATACCCGATTTCTTATCTCTCAGCCCCCGAGGAACTTGACCTTGTCCGCTTATGCGCGGAAAAGAACATCGGCTTTATCGCTATGAAGGCGCTTTCCGGCGGGCTTATCACGAACTCGGCGGCTGCCTACGCGTTCTTTATGAAGTTTAGCAACATCATACCAATTTGGGGTATCCAGCGCGAGAGCGAACTCGACGAGTTCTTGCTTTATCAAGACGCGGCGCCCATCTTGGACGAAGACGCCAATCAGGTGATCGCGCGCGACTTAGAGGAACTAAGCGGGGATTTTTGCCGCGGATGTGGATATTGCCTGCCGTGCCCAGAAAAAATCAACATACCAATATCCGCCAGGATGTCGGTTCTCATCAAGCGCGCACATGTCTCGTTCTACTTCAGCGACGTCGCGCGCGAATCGATGCAACGCGTTGAAGACTGCACGAACTGCGGCCGCTGCAAGGAGCACTGCCCGTACGGCCTCGACATCCCGAGGCTTATACGCGAAGGCCTCACAGATTTCCGCAAATTGACAAATTAAAGGAGGGTGAAATATGAATACGATCTATGAAGTGAAAGACAATATAGCTATCATTACAATTGATAGGCCGGAGGCGCTCAACGCGCTCAACCTCGATGTGCTTGCGTCGCTTGAGAAGGCTGTCGCACAGGCAAAAGAGGACAAGGATGTATATGTTCTTATCATCACCGGCGCAGGCCGCGCGTTCGTCGCCGGGGCGGACATCGCGCAAATGAAAGACCTCACGTCTGACGAAGCGAGGGCATTCGGCGAATATGGCAACAAGATTTTTTCGTCGATCGAATCGCTGCCAAAGCCTGTCATCGCGGCTGTCAACGGCTTTGCGCTCGGCGGAGGATGCGAGCTGTGCATGGCGTGCGACATCAGGATCGCCGGAGAAAAGGCTAAATTCGGGCAGCCGGAGGTAGGACTCGGGATCACGCCGGGCTTCGGCGGAACACAGCGTCTCCCCAGGATAGTAGGGCTCTCGAAAGCCAAAGAGCTGATCTTTACTGCGCAAACAATAAATGCCGAAGAAGCGTTAAAAATCGGGCTTGTAAGCAAGGTCGTACCCGGCGAGGAATTGATGGACGCGGCTCTGGAAATGGCCGGGAAAATCGCCAAGAACGCGCAGATAGCGGTAAGGCAGAGCAAAATCGCGATCAACAAAGGCATGCAGGTCGATATCGATACCGCGCTTTCTTTCGAAGCCCAGGCGTTCGGCCTGTGTTTCTCCACAGAAGACCAGAAAGACGCGATGACTGCTTTCGTCAACAAGGAAAAAACAACAGGGTTCAAGAATAGATAGTACATTGGGGACTGAAAAGGAGTATATGTATGAAAAAAATAAGTATCATTGGCGCCGGCACTATGGGAACCGATATTGCCCAAGTATTCGCGAGGAAAGGTTTCGACGTAGTAGTTCGCGATATTTCAGATGAAATAATTGCAAAGTCTTCCGCAAAACTTGAAAAAGTGGTTTCCCGCCTTGTGGAAAAAGGCAAAATGTCTGCGGAGGATAAACAGACTTTACTAGGGCATATTCAGTTTACGACGGAGCTTGGCGAATCGGCGGACGCCGACGTCGTGATCGAAGCGATCATAGAAAAAGCGGAAGTTAAAAAAGAACTGTTCAAGACGCTTGATGGCATTTGCAAGGAAGATACGATATTCGCTAGCAACACATCGTCAATATCAATAACCGACTTAGCCTCGTCTGTTTCCCGTCGCGACAAGTTCATAGGGATGCATTTCTTCAACCCAGCCACAATCATGAAGCTGATCGAACTCATCAGGGGTATAGAGACCTCGGACGAAACCTTCCTGCAGATCAGGGAGCTTTCTGAAACTATTGGTAAAGAGCCGGTCGAAGTCAACGACAGCCCCGGGTTTATCGTCAATAAAATTCTCATCCCGATGATCAACGAAGCCGCTTGCGTACTAATGGACGGGACAGCCAGCGCTGAAGACATTGACAAGGCCATGTGCCTTGGCGCGAACCATCCGATGGGTCCGCTCGCTCTGTCGGATCTCATTGGCAACGACATAGTACTCAACATAATGAACGTCNTATATGCAGAAACNGGGGACTCCAAATACAGGCCGTGCCTACTTATAAAGANAATGGTAAGAGGCGGCTTGCTCGGCAGAAAAACAGGCAAAGGATTTTTTGAATACTCCAGATAGAGAATTAGTGTTATATGTGTAATACACGAAAGAGAGATCTTAAAGTTTTATGGCCGCTATTTGTCATCTTTTTCAAAGCGGGGACTTTTACCTTTACCGGCGGGCTGGCAATGCTGCCGGTCATAGAAAAGGAGATCGTCGAAAAGCAAGGATTGCTCAGTAGAGAGGAGTTTCTTGAGTACGCAACGCTCTCGCAGACTCTGCCCGGCGTCGTCGCCATAAACTGCGCGAACTTTGTGGGAAAGCGCGCGGCTGGCATAGCCGGTATGATTGCCGCAAGTCTAGGTGCCGCGCTCCCGGCATTTATACTCATGCTAGCCGCTACGGTCGCAATCCAATACGTCCCTCAGACTGGACCCGCGATCGGCGCGATTAGAGGTATACGCGCGGCTTCGGCCGCGCTTGTGCTTTCAGCAGCGTTTACTCTCGGGGCAAATAATATAAAGTCCGCATTTTCGATAATAGTCATGCTTGCCGCGTTTGCCTCGGTATTGCTCCTGAACATAAGCACTCCGCTTGTCGTGCTTGCCGCCGGCGCTGTCGGTTACGCATACCAACTTTTTTCACGGAAGAAAGGCGGTAAGCGTACATGACTTTTCTACTTAGTTGCCTTGATTTATTTTTCACTTTCTTGAAGATCGGCATCCTGGGTTTTGGCGGCGGCTATGCGATGATGTCTATGATTATGATGGAGTGCGAAAAATACTCGATTACGACGGCGCAATTCGCCGACCTAAACGCGCTTGACATGGTTGTGCCAGGACCTATCGCAATCAACGCCGCCACATATGTGGGCTATTTGCACTCAGGCTTTTGGGGCGCTTTCGCTGCTACTATCGGCGTTTCGTTGCCTTCTTTTCTTATTGTTTCGCTCGTTTTGCATTTTATAAGCAAATATCGTGAAAACACCATCATGAACGGCGCGATGTCCGGTATAAAACCGGCAGCTGTCGGTCTGATAGCGGTCGTGGCGCTAAAAATCGCATTCGAGGTGCTGTCGAAACCCGGCGCGGACGCTATGAGTGTTTTCACCGACCCGATGGGCACGATATCGTTCCTTATGGTAGCCGTGTTCTTTGTAACTGCCGTCGCAAACATACGCTTTAAAGTTAACCCAATACTGCTTACAGTCCTGGCAGGTGTAGTAGGCGCAATTTTATCATAACGTACTACTCAGGGCAGCTCAAAAAAACTGTTGATTGGCACAACGTAATGCGCAAACTCAAACGCAAACTCAAACGAGGTAAACCAATGATATCCAAACCAATCGCATTCATACTAGCGATACTCACGCTTGTTATTCTTGGCGCGCCGCTTGTTCAGGCTCAATCGCCTGATCTTACGGGGAAGGTCATTATTCTCGACGCAGGCCACGGCGCAAGTACTACCAATAAATACGCAGGGTATGACGAGCAGGCGACCATGCTGAAGCTTGCGGAAAAAATAGGACCACTTCTGAAGTCGCGCGGCGCAACCGTCCGTTTTACACGCACTGGCGTCGAAACAGTGCCGATCGCCTCTCGGACAGCTATGATAAACATTTGGTCCCTGGAGGCGATAAAGAACGCGCTATTTAGCGAGCCGCCGTATTATGGGAGCGACAGGACCGATGATTTAGATGAAATCGACAGGCTGATAGCGATTATGCAGAGCATAATAGACAACCCGGACGAAAATGGGAGCGTCTACATGAATACGCCGTTTATGCCAGAGCGGCCGATCCATCCTGACCTAAGGCGGATTTTTGAAATTCAGGGTAAATCTGAGATAAGTAGAGAGTTTTTAGTCATATCGCTGCACTCAAACGCCCCGTCAAGGCCAACTTATACATCCGTGAACGGCGCCACCTCGTTTTATATCTCCAATTCGCACAAAAATACATCAAACTACTATACCGGCTACTCATTTGGGGAGTACGGTCGATATTTTGGAGATATCCTCCTAAATAATATTAGTAACATCGGGATAAGAAGAAGAAATAACGCCATTGAAAACTACTTCATGATTCGAGAACACAACCTACCCGGCGTCCTTGTAGAAAACGGGTTTCACACCAACGAGAGCGACCGCGCCAAACTGTCTGACGACGCTTTCCTTGATAGTCTGGCGCTTGCGTATTTGGACGCGATAACCGATTATTTCAGCGATCTCCCACTCACGGCATCGGAATCGAAACCAATCCCGAACCAGCTTTATTCAGATGTGCAGATTGGCGCGTGGTACTATGAAGCGGTGCAGCGCGTGTCGGAGTGCGGGCTGATTATAGGTACGGGAGAATCAATGTTCTCACCCAACATGGGTATGACGCGCTCGATGCTAGTAACAGTAATATCCAGGTTGGGGAACGCCAATGTATCAGGATACGAAACATCTCCATACCAGGATGTGGATATAGGCGCTTGGTATGGAAAGCAGGTAGCCTGGGCCGCTGAAAGCGGCGTTATCGGGTTTATCGACGCGGATGTTTTTAACCCTCATCAGGATGCTACCCGCGAGGAAATAGCGCTGATGATATATAACTATCTGATCTGGACTGGACTTGAGCCGCCAGACTTGACGGCCNTCGATGNTTTCGCGGACGACGCGGACATAAGCGAGCGCGCGAAACCAGCGGTTTACACCCTGCGCGAATATGGCGTAATGCAGGGGGACAATACGACCCGCTTCAACCCAGAGGACACAGCGACCCGAGCGGAGGTAGCACAGATTTTTTACAATATTTTATCTAGGTTTGAAGTATAGAAAACCGGGTGCGGTGTTTTGTTTGTTTTGAATTCGATTCAACTCGGACAATTCAGCCTGATTGAAACACAGTAATATCCGTTTGCAGCTCCTCTTTCCATTGCACCGTTATACTTTTGCACACAGGCATTGACATTCTTTATTCCATATCCGTGGTAGCTTCCAGACTTTTTATGAGGAATCTCCATGCAAGGATTCTTTATTTCATAAAAAAGCATATTATTTCGCTGAATTAATGACACACTTATCTCGCGGGATTCACTCTCCAGCATTATGCATTCATCAATTGCATTATCAAAGGTATTTCCCAGTACTACGCTTAAATCCACTGCTGAAATTGATATCTTTGGGGCTACTTGTGCTGTTAAGCGCACGGGAATATCATGCGCTTTCGCGCGCTGGATATTGTGATAGAGAATTATATTAAGAACCTCGTTTTCTACATCGACAACGTCACCAAGTTTATCAAACGCTTGACGTATCGCATCATATTCTATGTTCGCGGCATTGATATCGCCTACTCCAACAATAGCCTCAATCGCAGTAATATGTTTTTTTACATCATGCCAAAGTGCGCGTGTTTCTTCTCTATCCTTGATAACATTACGATAATAATGCTCCTGCATTTCATATTGCTGGGCAACCTGCTTTTGACCTTCAATTTCTACAACAGTACTTTTTATTGATTGGGTATTGAGTACAATAATTCCGTTAATGTACAAAAGCCCAACAAGCGCTATTACCAGAGACAATGAAATATCTCCCTCATAAACAGGATATAATTCGTAAAACAGAGAACAAATATAGATGCTTACAATCAGACATGGTATTAGTGAAAGTATCTGCTTTAGCGTAAGAGTTGCGCGGTTTTTTCTGAAAACTGACGCAGTTATAATAGCGGCCAAAAAGTGTACTGACTTTGCCAACACGAGATAGATTGCCCTCGCATTTCCCACCGCCATCAGAGCTTCTGTATCAAAATGAAGATAGTTCAAAAGAACTAAACAAAAGTATTCAGTAACGACCGCTAGAGCTGTGAATAGCAACGAGCTATATAAAGAAGATACAATCGTTGAATTGTATAGCAGTTTTGCTAAACAAAATACAAGAATTAGATTTATTGCAGACCTTATTAATGGTTGAACAGGCAAAATCGTGATGAGACAAGTTAAAAAAAAGAAAATCGCATAACAAACGACGTCTCTTGTTCGATTATGTGCTTTTAATCCAAACCAAGCGTTAAACAGGACATGAACAATCAAACACTCAAATAAGACTGTAGCAATCTCAAAGTATAAATAATTCAAGGTTGCCTCCTCACAAATCGGAATAATACTTGTTCAAACTCCTGTTTACATCGCCTGCTTATGGGTATTTTCACACCGACTGTAAGTGAAAGTTCGTTTTCTGCGACTGTATTGACAAAATCCAAATTTACAAGATAGCTTTTATGTGGCGTTGCAAAGTTGTTTACGGGCAATAAAGCCTCAACTTCGCTTAACTTCATTCTGCACACAAATTCATTCGCTTTTGTGTGAACAGCGAGGTTGTGGCCGAACGACTCAAAATATAGTATTTCATTTATTGGGATGACATGGGAGCATCCATTTGTATTTATTGTGAATTTATAAGGCGCTATCTTGGCGATAGCTGCTGATAGGACTTCCGCCAAAATTGCATAACCCACAGGTTTAGGAAGATATCGGAAGGCTACCTCGTAGCCACGATATGTATATTCGCTGCTGTTCGTCACAAAAACAACCAGAGGCGGGTTATTTATGTCTGCCAGCTTTTTCGCAGCAGCAAATCCATTCAGTCCGTCCATTTCTATATCAAGAAGTATAATATCGCAAGGCTGCTTATTTATACCATCCAGGAGACTTTCGGTAGATAGAAATAGAGAAACATCTATGCACGAGTTGAATTTTTTGACAAACCCCTGGAGAAGCGATAATTCCCTTTGTTCATCGTCACATATAGCGATACGCACGTTCCACCATCCTTCTTTTTGAGTTGAGATAAAATAGGTTTCGCATTATCAAAATCACCAGTGGCAAAGCTTTTTTCAAAGTCTGCAAATCAACTATTATCGATTCATTATCAGGATTTTCTGACAATGTTTTTATTAATGAACTCTCGGATTAGCTGTTTGATTGTATCTTGTGCGCATTCTATCCCTGAGATTTCTATTAAACGCATATAATCTGCAACTTCATCTCCAGTAAACATCACAGAAATTACCCGTTCTTGATTTCCTGCGATATGTTCATATTCATCTGGAGATGCCCAATAGCATACAACGCAAAACGCTATGACCTTTTTTATCCAGTTTTCGCAGTGCTCACATGCCCAAGATTTCGCTCGATTTGCAGACGGACATAGCAACATGTATTTCTCAATATCCTTTTCATCTGGCTCTCCACCAATTTCATAAGGCACACGATGGTCAACCTGTAATATGTTTTCGTCCATAATTGCATGATAAATAAAACACTTCGCTCCATACTTTTCAATCAATGCCTGTTTTAGAGCCTTTGATAAAGCTGTACGCCCCGCTGATTTGGAAATAACGTTTCCAACATCATCGGGGTCACCAAATTTATAAGCGGCGATTTTCCTACCGTCTGTACCCTCGATGCGATATGTTACAAGAGGGATTCCTTGTTCCCTAACATCTCGGACAGCCCTAGGAGGATGATTGTATCCGTACAAATCCTTTAAATCCTGTGATGTGATAAAACCATGCTTAAGTATATGCTGAATTACAGTTTGTGGACGCTTTGCTGTTATGGAGTTCAATAGTACAAGAAATTCTTCAGAGTAATCGTTATTCACATCACAGCCTCCCATAATGATACTTGCTGAAAAACTCCTTCGCTTTTTTTGGTGAGGCCTCTACTAACATATAGTGCTTCATAAGTTGTATTATGCTTGCCAAGCAAAGTAGCTTGTGTTGAAATCCCGGCGTTCAACAGGAATTTAGTGCAATTTAACTCTCTTGGGAGTTCTTTTCCATATTCCTTGCCGTCGCATTCTCCATCATAACTTATTATGTAGTCAACGCCTTTTCTGTTAAGCGTTTCAAGGGCTTTAGCGAAATCGTTAAAATCCACTCCAGAAAGATAGCGATTATCCCGCATATTTGACACTCCCTGATAAGGCGGGTCCATGTATACCAAGTCACCAGGTTGCGCCAAGCTAAAAACTTCTTGATAATCAGAAGCTGAAAAAGATACCTTGCCTTTCATTAGATACGAAATTGTGTAGACGTTTTCAGCAATATTTTTCGGATTCGTGCCATGGCGTCGCTTATCTGGGGATTGATTAAAGTTTCCGTTTTTTCCGTAACGCACAGACCCCTTAACGCAACGTGCTAGTAGGTAAAGCATGTTTTCCGGGGTTTTCTCGCCCAAGTTGAATTGGTCACGAATATGATAGAAATGCTCAACATGACCTCCCTCATATTTGAATTGGTCAGACCATACTGTTCTATATTTCTCAACAAGTCTATCCGGCGTTTCAATCGCTGATTTCAAAAGTTTTACAATCGGCTCATTTAGGTCGTTTATAACATAATTTTCTGTTCGCTTTTCAAAAGCTACTGCAATCGAAACAGCAGCCATACCCGAAAATGGCTCCAAAAGACGGCTAAAACTATGTGGCATATATTGTAGAATCTGTGGAGCCAGAATTCGCTTTGAACCTTGATATTGGACTATATGAGGAGTTTTACCGTTCATGTTTTTCGCTCCTTCGATATTGTTGTTCTCTTTCAGCTACAGCCAACATGCCCACATTTGCATCGATAGGGTAGATTGTTCCCCGATCAATTTCCATAATGTCAGCTATATCACAATTGAGCACATTGCATATCTTTAGGAGAACGTCCGTGGTGACATTATCGCCTTTTCCAAGTTTTGCTATGACCGCTGTGCTTACCCCTGCCGCCAGTCGTAAATCTTTTTTGTTCATTCTCTTGTCTATCAATAGCTTCCATAATTTATTATAGCTGATAGTAGACATGATATCACCTCGATACTATATATGGTATTAGGATAGCACATTGTAGAGCTAAAGTCAACAACAAATTTACGAAACGGAATTTAATAATTATTCAATGCCATCCATTATATGCACTTAAAGTAAAATCATCTTTCTCTTTTACAACCCACGTTCTAAAAAATAGTTGTTAGCATAATTCATTATAAAAAATATTAAAGCGCAGCAACAATAGCAGCAGCAGCAGCAGTAAATGATACTTTTATTTTACTGTAATCCGGCTTCTATTTCAACCGAGTTTGTCGGATATTCGACCACTTTTGTCAGAATTATTGCATAGATTTTTAGTATAATATATCCTGGGTATGCACTTGACGCCAACTGAATACTCTACACTCCCGTCATTGCGGGCTTGACCCGCAATCTCGTGAAGGATTGGTATATGAAAGAAAACGC
>WRNV01000021.1 GCA_009776445.1 Oscillospiraceae bacterium
TCGTTATTACGTGGCTGATCGAAGAACTCAGCAATTGGCACGTTAAAAAATGCTGAAAGTTTTTCTAGTTCACCTGTCGTCAAATCACGCTTGCCTTTTGTTACGCTGATATATGTCGCACGACTCACACCAAGGATGGCGGCGAGCTGTTCCTGTGTAAGGGCATGTGAAGTACGGATTCTTTCAACATTGTTCGCAACGAAGCTCATAATAGTAACTCCCTTCCTTAATATCTGTTATGTTATCATTTGTTGCATCGAATGTCAATATAATTGTGCGATATTTGTAAATAATACTATACACATCTATCTATAGTGTATTATATATCATATAGTTCCGATGATTTTATAGGATCCGTATCATTTTCAATTTGTGAAAAACGGCAATCGATTACTAAGTCGGTTGCCGTTTTGCTTATATGAAAGGTGCCGATTTACGGCAATAACTTTTGTCACCGTAACACACCATAGTTAATGCTTAAAGAACTGAAAGGATAATGAAAAAGTGAAAACACAAAAATATGGCAATAACTATTGTCAAAATGCCCCGCCAGCTAGTGTGTTTTATGGCAATAATTATTGTAACTGAACAATTTCTGTTTTTTTGTACTTGTCGATTCTACTTTATCAAGAACTTTTCTCCAGCAACGCATTTATAATAAGTTCTCCACAACAGCGCTGGGCGGATTTTCCGAACAGGCATTGTGTGTAACTGCCTCGTTCGGAATGCCGCATGATCGTAGTAATTCCTAGCTCTTGTCCGCTTTTGGTCGGCAATTTAACATTTTCTATGGATTCGAGATAATTTGCCTCCACCAATAGCTCGTTGAGCTTCATTCCGCTAGTTTTCGGCTTGCTATAACGTAACAACACAGCATTGATATTGTCCGCTACACGGGATATCTGTAATTGACTATCCTCAATCTCAAAATACTCAAAGAATAGCTTTTCTGTGAGTTCTGGAGATGTTTCCCTCTGTATTGCGCTTGGCTCCTCGTCGCGAAGCAGAGCAAGGAATCTTTCTCCGTACCGCTCCATTTTGACGACGCCAACACCGCTGACATTCAGCATTTCTTCATCTGTTCGTGGATGCTTTCGGCACATATCCAAAAGCGTGGCGTCAGAAAAGACAATAAATGCCGGTATCTTTTCTTCACGGGCAATGCTCAGCCTTAGCTCCTTTAGCTTTGCAAACAGCTCTTCGGAAATCGCATACCCATATTTCTCAGCCTGTGCTTTAGGCGCTTTTTCTTTTTTTGTTCTTTCAGTCTTACCGCCCCGGATAGTCACTGTTACGTCGCCAAACAGCACCTCGTTAGCTTTTTGCGTAGTACTCAGGTATCCGTCGTCGTAAATATACCCCAAAGCGGTCAAGCGGTTGGTGATACGGCGAATATACGAGCGACTGACGCCTTTCATGAGTCCAAATGTTGGCAGGTTTGTAAAATCGTCCGATTTGCCAAGCAAAATATCTGCGGTATGAGTAAACATAAAACTCTTACCCACTTTATTGAGCCGTGTTATATGTGACAGGATCTTTTGCGCGTCCACTGTTACATCGGTCTCATCGAAATTCCCCTTGCAGTTACCACAATTTCCGCAATCGTCAGTGACTGTTTCACCAAAGTATTCTAGCATATAACGGCGCAGACACCCGTCTGCCTCACAGTACCGTACCATTTGATCTAAAAGCTTTCTATTGCGGAATATTTCGTCCTCATTTTCGCTCTGCTTTATAAGGTACAGCGCGGTATTGATGTCTTTGCGGGCATAGAATAATATACAGTCGCTTGGTAGGCCGTCCCGCCCGGCGCGCCCCGCCTCCTGATAATAACTTTCAACATTCTGCGACATATTGTAATGTATAACAAAACGAGCGTTGGATTTATCAATACCCATCCCAAAAGCGTTTGTCGCCACTATTATTTTTATGCGGTCATAGAGGAAATTGTCTTGTGTTTGACTGCGCTCGCCTTCTGATAGTCCCGCGTGATACCGGGCGGCGGAATAGCCGTCGGCGATGAGTCTTTCAGTCACGCTTTCCACTTCTTTGCGTGTTGAGCAATACACGATCCCGTTTCCGCCGTTGTCCTTTAAATATGAAGTGAGCGCCGCATATTTATCCTTTGGCTGCCTAACTTCGAAATACAAGTTGGGGCGGTCAAATCCCGTCACCAGCATGAGCGGTTCTTTCAATTCCAGTGTTTTCAAAATATCCTCGCGCACTCTCGGCGTGGCGGTTGCAGTGAATGCCGCCAAAATAGGCCGAGTTGGCAAAGCGTCTACAAACTTAGGGATATCTAGATAGCTTGGGCGAAAATCTTGCCCCCATTGTGAGATGCAATGCGCTTCATCTATGGCGATCATTGAGATTTGAAGGATTTGCGCAAGCTCAAGCATTGAAGGGGCAAGCAAACGTTCTGGGGCAATATATATGATTTTATACTTCCCGCTTCGGGCATTCGCCATAGCCCGGTTCCATTGACTCGCAGTCAATGAACTGTTGATAAACGCCGCAGGAATGCCATTTGCCACCAATGACTGCACTTGATCCCGCATAAGAGAGATGAGTGGGGATACTACTATCGTCACGCCCGACAGTGTCATGGCGGGGATTTGATAACATAGCGACTTGCCCGCGCCAGTCGGCATTACGCCAAGCGTATCTTTTCCACTCAAGAGCGCGTCGATCAGCTCAGCCTGCCCCTCCCGGAACTCGTCATAACCGAAATATTGTTTCAAGACATCATTCGGGTGCGCTTCGTGTCGTGGTTTTGTCACAATTATTACCTCTTGTGTGAACATAGGGGCAGACCTTTTGTTCTTTTTTTAATGTAGGAACTGTCCCCTTATTTATTACTTGATTATAAGCAAAACGCCGCGTAAAGCGGTACGGTCTTTTTTCCATCCATAAAGCCAAAGTTTTTCGTAGACAGCTTCACAGCATAGGCAGGCTTGTATGAATCAATATACACTGTCAGGCTTTTAGCTTTTGTATTTTCGGCAGATTTGACCTCTATGGGGATCGCCTTGCCCTCGCGCTGGATAACGAAGTCAACCTCCGCGCTGCGTTCGCTCATCCAGTAGTAGCAAGAATACCCGTTTGCAACAAGCTGACCGCAGACATAGTTCTCAGTCATACCGCCTTTAAAATCGGCTAAATCGCTCGATTGATACAGTACATCCTCCGCAATAACATCCTTTTTCGCGCACAGTAGGCCAACATCCGAAACGTAAATCTTAAAAGCGTCTATGTCCCGGTAATTTTCAAGCGGCTTTGTCGGATGCTCCACCCGATGGATACGGGTTACTATGCCAGAAAGCGCCAGCCATTCAATGGCATTTTCAAACTCCGCCGCACGCGCTCCTGACTTTATCAATTTATATTGGAACCGAGTGTTCTTCTTGGAAAGCTGGACTGTGATATTATCGTAGACCAGGTGTGTTTTTTTGATCTCGTTTTCCTTGTTGTACTTGCTCATGTCCTTAAGATAACTTTCTAATATCGACGCCTGTATGTGCCGCAGCAGGATAGAATCCTTCGTAGCGATATATTTTTCTACGCATTCTGGCATACCGCCCACGATAAGATACTGGCGATAGTAGGATAGCGCCGCGTCATGCAAGGCGGCGGGCATAGGTGTATCATTTTCAAAACATTTGCGGATTTGCGTTATTAACTCCTGTTCGCCAAATGCCAACAGAAATTCCTCCATATCCATCGGGTATAGTGTCTTTATGTCCACCTTGCCGACAGGGAATGAAAATGTTTCCCGATTGACTGCCACCCCTAGCAAGCTGCCAGCGACAATGATATGATACTCAGGCGCGGATTCGCAGAAATATTTAAGCGACGTAAGCGCCCGTTCGCAAAGTTGTACCTCGTCAAACACAATCAGGGTTTTCTCCTTGATAATTGTTTGTCCACTGATTCGGGACAAAAGCGGAATGAGGTACGAGGGCTCAATACTTTCGTTAAATGTCTTTTTCAAGCTGGGGGTAGTTTCAAAATTGAAGTACGCGACGTTGGCATACTGCTCCCGTCCTAAAGCCAGGATGGAATATGTCTTGCCGGTCTGCCGCGCCCCCTGTAAAATCAGCGGTTTGCGGTACGGGCTGTTCTTCCATTCAATAAGATATTTAGAGATTTTTCGCTCCATGCGGAACACCTCCTGATTCTCTACGGAGATATTATGCGCTTCTTTCATGTAAAAATTAAGGGAATATTTGGAGCTTTTTGTAAATATTGACATGAATAGCAATTTTTCAGGATTACTGTGTCACGTCCCAATGCCCCGCCTTGTCTGACCCGACGCGCTTTATCCTGCCCTCGTTCTTGAGGACGGCAAAATCACGCTTAATAGTTTTGGCGGTAACTGAAAATACCTCAGCCAATTCCTCGGCGGTTTGATTCGGATTGGTGCGCAATATTTTTACGATTTCGTCTTTTCGCTTTACAGGGACATTTGCAGGGACACTCTCAGCTTTTACAGGGACATTTACGGTGACATCTGTTTCGCTTTCAACGGACACACGCAGGTCGCGGTTTTTGAGCGAATTGCCTTCTCCCAAAAGCAAACTGCCGAAAAAACGGCTCAGGTATTCAAGAGTTGAGTAGATATTATTCTTGTAGTCATTGTAATTCGCCCGAACCAAAGCATTGCGGAAATACCATGAATAGTCGGCAAATAAATCATTATTGACAGTGAATCCGAATGTCCGTAGATATTTGATGATGAACACTGCTGTAGTGCGGGTGTTGCCCTCGCCAAAAGGGTGAATCTGCCATAAGCCCGACACAAATCTGGCGATATGCTCCGCAATTTGCTCCTTGCTAAGTCCTTTATAGGCAAACGATTTTTCTTGTTCAAAGTCATAATCAAGCGTAGCGCGGATACTGTCGGCAGACGCATAGTACACAGTTTTGCCGTTGAGTACCCACTCGTCTTTTGAAATGTTATAGTCGCGGATTTTTCCCGCAAACTTATAAATGCCAGTAAATAACCGCCTGTGGATGGTAATATATTCGGCGGGGCTGAACGAAAATGTTTTTTCGGAGAGAACTTCCGCAATGCGGGCGGAAACCTTGTCGGCTTCCTCTGTGCGGTCATCTGCAGTCTGTATTGGCTTTGCCTTGTAGTAACTGTCAAGCCGTTCCTGCACCTCAGAGATAGTGATTTCTCCCTCAATGTTCTGCTTTGCCGTTTCAATAAGGTATTCGGACGGCGTTAAACCGTCCACCTGCTGCAAACCGATGGCGGTCTGCCATATCTCTGACTTTTCTGCCTTTTCTGGTTCGCCAAGGCGTTTATATTCGTCAAAGTCGCTTTTGTAAGCCATTGTCACTCCACCTTAGCCTTAGCAGTTTTCTCACGCTTTACGCTGATGATAGAGAAACCCGCAAAGCTATATGCCACGCGGGTTTACGTGCTCTATATGGAGCTGCTATCCGGGATTGAACCGGAGACCTCGTCCTTACCAAGGACGCGCTCTACCGTCTGAGCTATAGCAGCCTGTCCGACGATCCACTTTCTTCCTAGCGCCCACTGATCTCAGGCTCTAGGCGGGGTTATAATATCACTTGTGTATTTGGCGACCCAGAACGGGCTCGAACCGTCGACCTCCAGCGTGACAGGCTGGCGTTCTAACCAACTGAACTACTGGGCCATAACTTCGCTTCGTTCGCCAAAACGCGCTTAGAATAAACAACGTCCGGCACCTAACGCTTGTAGGCCTAAACCCGCTTCCGTATGTTAGCATATCCTCTTAAAATATGCAAGCGAAATTTTCAGGTTGTAAATTTCTTCAGGTTGAGATATCTGCTTCCACAGCTTTTATTAGGCTGCTCGTCTCGGTTAATTTCTCAAACATTACTGTTTCCGCAAACACCCGCAGTTTCGCTTTATCTCCAAAAGACGGAGCCACATTATTATGAGGAGCTGACGCCGGATGGCTGTTCTCAAGTTCAATAGCAAACCGCGCATCTTCACACGCCGCCGTCGCTTGCGTCAAAACTCTCAGCAGCTCCGCGATCTTGCGCGCAATATCTGTCGTCCTGTAGATTACCGGCGGCTCAACAGCGCTACGGCACTCACACTCACGCTGACTCGCGCTGATAAAGGTTCCGCTAATTTCCGGGTAAACCGCCATTGGAAATACAACGTCCGCCCTTCTGGCCGTATCAGTCATAAATATATCTTGCACCATAATAAACTCATATTCCTGCTCATCAGGCCATATATCCGGATCCTCCCCAAATACAATAAGCCCTTTTGCATCGAGAGCTACATCAGCAGTCGATGTTACTGAATGGTCAGCTAGTATTTGCGAGCCTGATGATTGGCGAAGCACGAATATCCCATCCCCCTCAATGCCGATATGCCCCGCAACCACTGCCATATTCGCAATCTCCGCAGCAGCGGTTGTACTAAGCTCGCTGAGGCTGAAAAGCGCCATCGCTTTTGAAGAGGTTCTATAGCGTTGCGCCAATATTTTCGCGTCTTCGCAAGGCTCCACCGCTGAAAGGGATGCTTTTAGTTCTTCGAAACCGTCTACGTTTTCTGGCAAACAACCGGCTTCGATCAGCGCCTTGACAATCTGTTTTATGAATAATGTCGAGTTTTTCACTTTGATAACCGAGCATGGCAGGTGGAATTCCCCGTCGGTATCAGACACAACGGTTACGGATGCCCCGTTTTTCACGGCTTGCCTAAGTTTTGCCAGTGTTACAGGATTATTCAGTATTGACGAACCAAATACTAAAATGCTGTCACAGACTGTCACCTCTTCCAGCAGGTTTGGGGATTTGTCATACCCGAGTACCAGCGTAAGCCCATTTGCGCGGTTCATGAAGCTGAAAACCTCGGCGCCAACCAGCTTTGAGAGGTTGATGATCGCGTCCGCGTCTTGGGCGCAGTAATGGTGTCCAATAGAAACCGCGATTTTTCCTTGGCGCGACATGATATCAGCTATCCGGGCGGCTGCATGCTCGAACGCTTCGTCCCAATCCGCTGGAACTATCCTGCCATTTTTCTTTAGCATTGGCGTTATTAAGCGCCCCTCTTTTTGAATATAGTTGATTCCAAAACGCCCACGCCTACACATTATGCCGCTGGTGGCGACGTCGCCGACGGTCTGTGCCGCATCCGGAGCGATACTGACGCTCAAGTCGGTTCCTCTCCCGTCGTCTGTGAGCCTCGTTTGCCTACTGTCATACGCAGGCGTCGTTTTTACCAGTAGATTCCCGACCGATTCAACTATGGTTCGGCATCCTAACGCGCACATACCGCAGAAGGTTTCAGCCTTTTTCGTTTCAAACGGCGCAGGTTTCCTTGGGGCTGTTCTTTCTTGCAACGCTCCTGTGGGGCAGACCGAAACGCACTGCCCACAAGATATGCATGAAGTATCGCTCAATGGATCACCAAATGCCGGGATAACGACCGTGTCAAACCCGCGGTTGGCAAGGCCCAACGCTGCCGGGCCTATTAGCTCTTCGCATACGCGGACGCAAAGCCCGCACATAATGCACTTGTTTGGGTCACGCAGGATCAGCGGATGGTCGTCTTTGCAATCCAGTTTTCTTACGCTCTCCATAAACCGTTTTGGCTGGACGTCATACCGATCCGCGAGTGCGATCAGCTTGCATTCGAAATAGTCGTGGCATCCACATCCGAGGCATCGTTCCGCTTCCCTGATTGCCGCTTCTCTGTCGAGCGTTTCCACCACTTCTAAAAAATTGTCTTTTCTATCGCCTGGACTCAAAAACCTCGCCTGCGAGCGCGGCTCTTTCTTATAATCAGCAAAATCTGCTTCTGTAATATCGTCTTGTGTGACTCTGTAAGGTTCCTTGTAATCTATTTCTATTCCAGAAAGGTATCCATTTACCGCAATAGCCACTTTTTTCGCGTCTGCAACCGCGCTTATCGCTATCGAAGCTCCATCATTTATGCAGTCGCCTATAGCGAATATACCTTTCTCGTTTGTAGTAAACATTTGCACGTCCGCAATGATCGTATTGCCGCGCGTTAGCTTTATGCCGTCAAATCCATCAGGATCTATCCCCTGCCCTAACGCGGCGATTACCATGTCGACCTTGAGCGTCTCCTCTTCCCCAGCAATCGGTTCCGGCCTTTGCCTACCGGATGCGTCCGGCGCTCCAAGCTTCATTTTCTGCAGACGCATCTTAGTGGTTTTGCCGTTTTCTCCTATAATTTCAAGTGGATTAACAAGATACTTGAATATTACTCCCTCTTCCTCCGCTTCATCTATCTCAACGTCCTCAGCGGGCATTTCCGCCCTTGTGCGTCTGTAGATGATATATACCTTTTCCGCGCCGAGCCGAATAGCTGCGCGGCACGCGTCCATTGCCGTGTTTCCTCCGCCGACGACGGCGACATTCTTGCCAATGGACAGCGGTTGTTTCAGATAGACTTTACGCAGGAAGTCGATGCCGCCTAGAACCCCTTCCAGCTCCGCGCCCGGGCAAGGCAGCGGCATGCTCTTCCAGGCGCCCATCGCTATGACGACGGCGTCGCTGCTTTCTTTCAGGCTCCGCAATGTCACGTCTTTCCCCACGCGGATGTTGTTTTTATACACAACGCCCATTTTCTCTATCAAGGCGACTTCTTTATTAACAATTTCCTTTGGTAGCCGGTATTCAGGGATGCCGTAACGGAGCATCCCACCCATTTCCGGCATCGCGTCGTACACCGTGACGCTATGCCCCATCTTTGCAAGATAATACGCGCACGATAGTCCGCCTGGGCCTCCGCCTACAATGCTCACGCTTTTGCCTGTTGATGGCGCGGTTTCGGGCAGGTATGGCTCTGGTTTATCAAGGTCGATATCGGCTGCGAACCGCTTCAAATTCAATATCGAAACCGGTTCCTCAACAAGTTTTCGGCGGCACGCGTCCTCGCAAGGGTGCGGACAAACTCGCCCAATCGACGCTGCAAGCGGTATTTTTTCCTTGATCAGCTTCAGCGCTTCCGCTATCTCGCCGTTGGCTATCAACGCGACGTATCCTTGGCAATCCGTTTGCGCAGGGCAGGTTAAAACGCATGGGGGGCGGCAGTCCCCAATATGTTGCGATAGCAGAAGCTCAAGGTTTGCTTTGCGCGACTCGCGGACTTTAGGCGAATCCGTCGATATCTCCATGCCACCCGCAATCTCAGTCGCGCATGAACGCAAGAGCTTCGGCGAGTTCTCTACCTCGACTACGCATATGCTGCACGCCCCATATGTACCGAGCCGCCTATCGTAACAGAAAGCAGGGATTTGTATGCCGTTTTCCAAGGCTACCTCAAGGATCGTCTGCCCTTTGTATCCGTAAAGTTCTCTACCGTCAATATTCAGCTTCAGTTTTTCCATAATTCTGACTCCTGACTTCTGAATTCTGGCGCAGTACTTTGGGTTGTGGGTAAAGCCCATCTTATGTAATGATAGCGCCGAATTTGCATACCGCTTCGCATTTGCCACATTTGATGCATTTATCATTGTCGATCACATGCGGCTTTTTAATCTCGCCCATGATCGCGTCTGCGGGGCAATGCTTTACGCATAAGGTACAACCTATGCATTTTTCGGGTACAATTTCGAATGTTAGCAAGGCGCGGCAGCTTTTCGCCGTGCATTTCTTGTTATATATATGGTCTTCATATTCGTTCCTGAAATATCGCAATGTCGTTAGTACAGGGTTCGGGGCTGTCTGCCCAAGAGCGCACATTGAGCCGTCCCTTATCCTCATTGCCAACTCTTCGAGCAAGTCGATGTCGCCGTCGCGCCCTTGCCCAGAGACGATCCTGTTGAGTATCTCAAGCATCCGTTTTGTGCCAATGCGGCAAAAGACACATTTTCCGCATGATTCTTTTTCTGTAAAGTCGAGGAAAAACCTGGCCATGTCGACCATGCAAGTCGTATCGTCCATGACGACCATTCCGCCTGACCCAACGATGGCGCCGGTAGCCGGTATGTCCTCATACGTAACAGGTGTGTCGATTAGCGAAGCCGGGATACACCCGCCGGACGGGCCTCCCATTTGAACCGCCTTAAACTCGCGCCCGCTTTTTATGCCTCCGCCAATACCGAATATGATTTCGCGTAGCGTCATCCCCATCGGGATTTCGACAAGCCCGCCCTTTTTTATCTTTCCAGTCAGCGCGAATACTTTCGTACCTGTCGACTTGCCGGTTCCCATCTCTTTAAATGCCGACCCGCCACTCCTAACGATCCATGGAACATTCGCGAATGTTTCGACGTTATTGATGATTGTCGGTTTCCCCCAATAACCGCGTTGCGCTGGAAACGGGGGTTTAAGACGCGGCATCCCGCGCTTACCCTCAAGCGACGCAATTAGCGCGGTCTCCTCACCGCAGACAAACGCTCCCGCGCCCTCTTTAATGTGGATGTCAAAACTAAAGTCGCTACCGAAAAGTCCGCTGCCTAGACAACCTGCTCTCTTTGCCTGCTCAATCGCGATTCGCAAGCGCTTGATGGCAAGCGGATACTCCGCTCTTACATAGATTACACCCTCACCGGCGCCTATGGCAAATCCGCCGATAATCAGGCCTTCCAGCACAGAATGTGGGTCGCCTTCCAAGATCGCGCGGTCCATGAAAGCGCCTGGATCTCCTTCGTCCGCGTTGCAAACAATATATTTGGGCTTATCGGGCGAATTTTTCGCGGCGTCCCACTTAAACCATGTCGGGAACCCCGCGCCTCCGCGCCCGCGTAAGCCTGATTCTTTGATTATGCTTATGACGTTTTCCGGATTCGACTCGGAGACACATCTACGGGCGGCGCCATACCCGCCTTGCGCCATGTATTCGTCGATATTCTCAGGGTCAAGTATGCCACAGTTTCGTAACGCTATTTTTGTCTGGCATCCGAGCGTTTTGGTATCTTCATCCGACATAAGCATCGTATTTATCGGCGATCCACCTATTATATGCTTTTCGACAATATCGCCCGCGCTTTTGGCGTCAACCTTCACATATGCATATTTTTCGCCATCATTGCCTATAATCTCAACGATCGGCTCAAGATAGCACGCACCGACACACCCGACGCCGATAAGTTCCGCGTCAATATTATTCGCCCGGAGCGCCGTTTTCAGCGCATCGCGGGTCTTTTCCGCTCCTGCCGCAATACCACAGCTACCTAAGCCAACATGTATCCTCATCGCGATATCTCCAACTGCCTAAGCTCATTAATTATCGCCTTTGCCTTTTCTTCCGTCAAAAGCCCATGTGTCGCTCCGTTGATCATCATAACCGGCGACAGACTACAGCAGCCCACACACGCGACATTGTTAAGCGTGAACAATCCGTCTTCCGTCGTCTCGCCGTCTGAAATGCCGAGCTCGTCGTATAACGCACGTTCAATGACTGCCGCGCCGTTTACATGACAAGCAGTTCCCTTGCAGAGCATTATCACGTATTTGCCGACAGGGGTGAGTCTGAACTGCTTGTAGAACGTAACCACACCGAATACAACAGCGGCTTTTAGCTTCATAGCGCCCGCTATGTATTCGATGATTTGTCGGGGGAGGTATCCATATATGTCCTGCGCTTTTTGCAGGATCGTTATTAGGTTTCCTTCCGTCTGCCCATATTCCTCAAGCGCTTTATCGAGTTCGATGTAGTCGTAGCGCGTATTCCCGGCTTGCGGGTTTTCACATCTCACGTTCACAAACCTTCCCTCGCATAAGTCTTCTCCTGCAAAAAACCCGGCAAGACCGGGTTTTCTTACGTTCTTCGCCGCTACTTAACGCAACTATCACACCAAGAGAAAACCTAATCTTAGTCTACGTAGTCCTCGTATTCCCCATCGCGGTGAAGTCTTTTTTCGTCAAATTTGCTTTTCATATTCGCGAAAAATCGAGTGATTTCATTTCTATAAATGATGATAAGCGTAATAGCGGCGGCAATTGCGACAATAGCGCAAACGATACAGAGCGTCAGTTTGACCCCTTTCATTTTGTCAACTCCTCCGTTTTTTGTCTTATAATAGCATTGTACATCATCGATATCGAAAACACAACGTTTTTTTGTAGCAAAAGAATTTGAAAGTTATTAAATTATCGAGTATAATGGTTTCGCATATGATCAATAATATGATCTAACGGGAGGATACAGTATGCCAAGAATTAAAATGTCTACGCCGCTTGTGGAAATGGACGGAGATGAAATGACCCGTATCCTCTGGCAGCTTATTAAGGACAACTTGATCATACCGTTTGTCGATTTAAAAACCGAATACTACGATCTCGGACTGCTAAACCGCAACAAAACTCAAGACCAGATAACGGTTGACTCGGCGCTGGCGACGAAAAAGCATGGCGTAGCTGTAAAGTGCGCAACAATAACCCCAAACTTGCAGCGTATGGAGGAATACCCACAGCTCACAGAAATGTGGAAATCTCCAAACGCTACGATCCGTTCGATCCTCGACGGCACTGTATTTAGACGTCCCATCGTGATCGATTGCATAAAGCCAACAGTCAGGACTTGGGAAAAGCCGATCACGATAGCCCGCCACGCGTATGGGGACGTGTATAAATCGGCCGAGCTAAAAACAGACGAACCTGGACAATGTGTGCTGACGTTTACAGGCGAAAGCGGCGCCAGCCAAACCATATCAGTTCAAGTATCTGACGGTCCCACAGTATGGCTTGGGCAACATAACAAGGATTCCAGTATACGCAGTTTTGCCCGTGCCTGTTTCCAATACGCTGTAGATTCGCGTCAGGACTTGTGGTTTTCAGCAAAAGACACTATCTCCAAGACCTATGACGGGCGATTTAAAACTATCTTCGAAGAGGAATTCGAAAACTATGCAGTACGCTTTGATGCTCTCGGTATTGCGTATTTCTACACGCTGATCGACGACGCCGCCGCTCGGGTCATACGCTCCAAAGGTGGTTTTATCTGGGCTTGCAAGAATTACGACGGCGACGTCATGAGCGATATGATCAGTTCGGCATATGGGTCGCTGGCTATGATGACGAGCGTCCTTATTTCACCAGATGGGAGCTATGAGTTCGAGGCTGCTCATGGTACGGTCACGCGACACTATTACAGGTTCTTAGATGGCGAGAAGACCTCGACGAACCCTATCGCCTCGATTTTCGCGTGGACGGGAGCGCTAAGAAGGCGTGGAGAACTGGACGGTCTACCTGATCTTCAAGGATTTGCTGCAAAGCTGGAAGATGCGTGTCTGGGTACAGTTGAATCAGGTATAATGACGTCTGATCTAGTAGCTCTCGTCGAACCAGGATTCAACGCCACCTCGGTCAACACATGGGAATTCATCGCTGAAGTCGGTTCAAAGCTAGTCTATACTAGTGAGCAATAAAATCTGCCAAATTATTGCTTAGGATTTTTTCCGCCCTGTGAGCCGGAGGGTGCAGCCTTGCTAACGCATGGCAAGGACGACAACGAACATGAACTGTGAGGTGTTGTTATGCGAATAGGTATTATCGGAGCAGGAGCTACTGGCCTTGCCGCCGCTTACAATTTATCAAAAACCCACGACGTCTTGATGTTCGAAGAGGGCGATATTGGCGGTCTTGCCGGAGCCGCCCCGCTTGGAGATACATTTATCGACAAGTTCTACCACCATATATTCACAAATGATACGAGTATACTGAGATATATCGACGAATTTGGCCTCGGTGAAAAGATGATTTGGAAACCAGCCAACAATGGTCTCTATTTGGGTTCCAAGCTCTATCCGTTTACAAACCCAATCGACCTTCTACTTTTTCCAAAAGTGTCGTTACTAGGGCGTCTCCGTATGGGCTTTACTGTCCTCGGTGCGAAACGTATACGTGATTTCAGCGAAATGGAAACTGTCAGCGCAAAGGAATGGATAACAAATAAGGCTGGGCGATCAGCGTACACGGCGCTGTGGGAACCGTTGCTCTACTCAAAATTCGACAATGACGCAGATAACGTCTCCGGGGTATGGATATGGAATAAGTTCAAGTTGCGAGGCTCGACGCGACAAGGCGTCAGTAAAGAATACCTAGGTTATTTGGAAGGCGGCTTCATTTCCCTCTACAAAAAAATGGCGGAAAACATACCAATTTTGAGCGAAACGGTAACAGGAATCGAGCCAAAAGGAAACAAACTCCTGTTGACAACTGACGTTCGGGTTGAAGCATTCGACAAGATATTGTTCACCGCCGCAGCGGAAAAGCTCAGCCATATCTGCAAATTCGATGAATCCTACCAAAAACGTCTCCTCGCTCAAAAACACAAAGCGAATATCTGCGTGACGCTGATTTTGCGAAAACCCATTTCAAGCTATTATTGGATCACAGTGGCTGAAAAAGACGCGCCGTTCGTCCTCATGATCGAACATACTAATTTGTTCGACAATTCTGATTATAAAGGCAGCAAAGTCGTATACCTATCGCGCTATCTTGACGTCTCCAACCCGCTGTTTATAAAAAGCGACAGTCAAATACGCGATGAATTCTTAATTTACCTTAAAAAGATGTTCCCTGCTTTCGATGAGGACGATATTTCAGATTGGCGCGTTTGCAGAGAAACCCACGCCCAGCCGGTTGTCTACATGCGCCATCGCGAAAACATACTTCCGTTCGAAACGCCTATTGCTGGCTTGCATCTGGCTAATATGGGTCAAATATACCCTGAGGATAGAGGTCAAAATTATGCTATTCGGCTCGGCGAGGACGTCGCGAAAATGATTGGAGGACACAGTATATGAAAAATAAACTGCTCGTTTTCTTACCTCATGCATTGATCCTGCTTTTAGGTGAATTGCTTTTCCTGCCAAATATGATCGAAATGCTCTATTTTTTCGTTTGGTGGATCTGTTTCCTAATAATGGGGATCCTGTTTCTCCCTGTAACAGGTTTGGTGTTTGGTAGATTCAAAAACGGCGGGTACATGTTTTCAAAAACGTTATGCCTGGCTGTAGCGGGCTATCTCCAGTGGCTTTTGTCGTCGTTGCGTATACTGCCGTTTAGGGTATGGTCTTGTTTTCTGATAATGCTACTGCTTTTAACGGTGAACTACTTTGTTAACAAAAAAAACGACGCTTGGCGGAAATGCCTGCAATTTAGCTCCGAAGACGGGTCTGGCTTCAAATCCATAGCAAACCAGGAAGCGCTTTTTATGGCACTCTTGTTGTTCTGGTCTTATCTGCGCGCCCTCAGACCGGAAATCGAAGACTTGGAGAAATACATGGACTTCGGTTTCGTCAACGCGATACTGCGCAGCGACTGGTTTCCCGCGCAAGATATGTGGTTTTCAGGCGCAGGTATAAATTATTATTATCTCGGACACTACTTCACCGCGTTTTTGACAAAGATGACGTTCATCGATCCGGCTGTAACATATAACCTGATGATGGCGGCGCTGTTTGCTTTATCGTTCATGCTTGCGTTCTCAGTAGGCGAGTTTCTTATAAATGTCTATCAGAAAAATGCTCACGAGCGGGCTTTACGCCCAAAGCGCGTAAGCGCGGGCGTAAAAGCCGGGATCGTCGCCGGGCTTGCCGTCTGTTTTGCCGGCAACCTCCATTCACTGATCTTCGCGGTGTTGTTTCCACAGTGGAATAACGGTAGCTCCTACTGGTTCCCCGACGCGACGCGATATATAGGATATAACCCGGACGTGATCAATGATAAGACCATTCATGAGTTTCCGCAGTACTCTTTTGTCGTCTCGGATCTTCACGCGCATGTTATTAATATTATATTTGTCCTGACTGTCGTGGGCTTGGCGCTATCTTTAACCGTCGAGTTGCTCAAGGGCATCAAAGGAAAGCGGCTCCTGCTTCCTTTTATACTGGTTATTTTTCTAATCGGCCTGTTTCCGGCAATGAACTTCTGGGATTACCCTATTTACGTCGTCTTTGTCGGCGCGTTGCTTCTATATTCAAACCTCAAAACATACAAATTCAGCAAAAAGTCGTTGTTAATTACCATAGGGCAGATCGCCACGATAGCTTTAGCGGCATATATCGTAACGCTTCCATTCCAGCTTTCTTTTGAATCAATGGGGACCCAAATCCGCTTGGTTGAGCATCGTTCCATGCTATACCAGTTAGGCGTACTGTGGGGATTCCAGCTCTTTTTCGCTGTTGCCCTCACCTATGTCATGATCCGGCAGTACAAGTCGCAAAACGGCTTGGCAGCGCAAGCTGAACAAGCCGGGGCGTCGCCAAAAAGCGTCGGCAAGGTGCTCGGTAATGATAATGTTGCGGGAATCGTTGATGGGGGTGGAGATGAGTGCAAAGAGGCGTCGAACCAGTTAAGTAATGATTTGCGCATCCCATCGGCTAATGACCCGCCCAGCGCCCCACTGTTGCGTTTTATTGAAAAAGCAAACCCTGCCGACGCGTTTGTTTTCATTATCTTTATTTGCGCCGTAGGTCTGGTTATAATCCCAGAACTTATTTATGTCGTTGATATATATCCCTCGCATCCTCGGGCCAATACGATGTTTAAGTTGGGGTACCAAGCGTTTATACTGTTTGGGCTTGGCGTAGGTTATACGTTCATGCGCTTGAGGCTTTTACCAAAGAAGCTCTTTAAGTTCAAAGGTTTATTAACCGCACTTGGAACCTTTCTTCTGGCTTCTGCCCTGCTCTATCCATTTTATTCCATCAACCAATGGTATTTTAAACACGCAGCGGGCACTTTTTCTGGTCTTGACGGTATGACATATTTGTTAAAGAACGAAATGCCATATACGACTGCGGAAGGCGAAACATATTACCTCAGGCTTCAAGACGATTACTCGTTAATTAAATACATTAATGAAAACATAAAAGGTTCGCCGGTTATAGCCGAATCCTATGGAGACTCGTACACCCTCAACGGGAGAATTTCAACCAACACAGGGCTTCCGAATATCCTCAACTGGTACTATCATCAGATATTATGGCGTAATTCAAATTATGATTTGATCAATGAACGGTTTACTGACATAAACGCCATTTACTGGTCCAGCGATCCGGAACAGGTGCGCGGGATCCTAACAAAATACGGCGTCGAGTATATCGTAGTCGGACAAATTGAAAGGCTGAATTATCCATCGATTAACGAGGCCATGCTTCAAACCATGGGAGATGTCGTGTTTAGGTCGAATGACCTGTATTTGATCCATGTTTTTGAAAATGTTGAAAATTTACATTGACAAGCAAAATAAAGAAATGCTATAATTTCACAACAGAAAGCAGAACGGCATCCCCGTCCTCACCCGGCCGCATGTATGCAAAGCGCGCCGCGGTCGATTGTTCAGACAGCCCGCCTCAGCTTGAGACGGCGTGGACTGATTTGCGCGGATGCTTTGGCCTCCGCGTTTTATGTCGCCTAGGATCACAAGAAGCGGACCGTTAGTAGGAGAGAGCATTTGTTGGAATAAGTATCAGCCCGTTCATAGAAGGTTTAAGAATTCTTCATATGTTTTCAACAACAACCACAAACACATTTGTTTTAATGGAGGTGTATAGTATCAGCAGCGTAACCTATCAGATAAACGAAGAAATCACGGACAAGGAAATCCGGCTGATTGATGAGAAGGGGACACAGCTTGGAATAATGTCGTTACCGAATGCTTTTCAGATTGCCGTAGAAAAGGAACTTGACCTTGTGAAAATCGCGTCTAATTCAAATCCGCCCGTCTGCAAGATCATGGATTACGGCAAGTACCGCTTTGAGCAGGCGAAACGCGAGAAAGAGGCGCGTCGGAACCAGCACATTGTGGAGGTCAAGGAGATACGTATGTCGCCAAGCATCGGCGCAAATGATTTCAACGTTAAACTGGGGCATGGGCAAAGGTTCCTGAAAGATGGCGACCGGCTCAAGGTCACCATTCGTTTCCGGGGTAGGGAAATGGCTCACACGAGTATTGGGGAGGAGCTGCTTAAGAAATATTCCGCCAATTGCGCAGAATTTGGAAATGTGGATAAGAACCCGAAACTTGAGGGTAGGCACATGTCCATGTTCATGACTCCAAAAGTTTCAAAGCATTAGCACTTAGGTCATCATAACATAAGAAAAAAGTGGGGCGAAACACACGTTAGTCCGCTTAGGGATTGTTCTTTGCAATAAAATAGAAGGAGATTGGAAACCATGCCAAAAATCAAGACGCACAGTGGGGCTAAAAAGCGTTTCAACCTCACAAAAACAGGGAAGGTGAAGCGCGCGCGCGCGTATAAAAACCATATTCTAAACAAGAAGACGACAAAACGAAAAAGGGGTCTGCGCAAAGGCGCGTATGCCGATGTAACGAACGTAGCAGCGATCAAGCAGATGATCCCGTACAAATAGGGGGGGGGCAGTGTAATGGCTAGAGTAAAAGGCGCGTTAAGTACGCGCAAGAGAAGAAATAAAATACTTAAGCTCGCTAAAGGATACTGGGGCGCAAAGTCGAAGCATTTTAAAATGGCAAACCAAGCAGTCATGAAATCATTGACTTATGCTTACGTCGGGCGCAAGCGCAAAAAGAGAGATTTCAGGCAGTTGTGGATCGTAAGGATCAACGCGGCATGCAAGGCTAATGGTACGAACTATTCGCGCTTTATGTACGGACTTAAGCTATCTGGTATAAATCTCAACAGAAAAATGCTTTCCGAAATGGCTATTCATGAGCCAGAGGCGTTTACGGAGTTGTGCGGCGCTGCTAAACAAGCCGTCGGCGCGTAGTCAATAGCTTTCATTTAGCTCCAACTATAACAAGGACTGGCGGGAATGTAAGCCTGTCCTTGTTTGCGTTAGCTATGCAAATGAACATGGGGACGGTTTTTTATTTATAAAAGGTCTTTGAAAACACGTTGAACTGTAAGAAAGCGCGTGATATAATCCGTTTAAAGAATTGAATTTGTGAGGGTTATTGTGGATAAAGGTAAATTCATCGTAATTGAAGGCCTTGACGGTAGCGGAAAAAGCACCCAAATTGATAGGCTAAGGAATAAGCTTCGTTTGCTTGGCGTTAAATGCTGTTTTACGAGAGAACCCAGTGACAGTATACCGGGCGGCATTATTAGAAGCGCTCTTACAAAAAAGGCAATACTGGAAGATGAAACAATTTCTCTTTTGTTTACAGCGGATAAAATTGAGCATATAAAGAATGATATTTTGCCTTTACTGGAAAAAGGGATCCCTGTCATTTCCGATAGGTTTTATTTATCAAACATTGCTTACCAAAGCGTCAAGATTGAAATGGAAACAGTGATGAAAATAAATGAAATCATGGTTATGAAAAGGTTGAAGCCTGACATTACGATTTTTTTGGACACCTCGCCTGAAGAGTGTATAACAAGGGTAGAAAGTGAAAGGCTGCACACAGAGTTGTATGAGGAACTCGAAAAATTGAGGGTGATCCAGAAGAATTATTATAAAGCTATTGAGATACTAGGAGAAAATGAGAAAATCGTGAAAATTAGTTCTACGGAAAATGTCGAGTTCACTTTTGAGAAAATATGGGATGTATTGTCACAGTATTTTGTCGTTTAACATGAGAGTTCGCGAAGGGCGCGTTTCCAAGAAAACCTGCTCTCTATTTTTGCGTTTCAGAGAAATTAATGCGGATTTTCTCAGACTTTTTTCTCTGTACAGAAAAAACTTGACAACAACACCAGCGTTTAGTATAATCTCGCCTATAAAGGGGGGGATTTGTTTGATAAATCGGAAAGAATATCTTGATTGTCTCATACGTTGGCGTGAACTACAACTAATCAAGGTTATTACTGGCGTAAGACGATGTGGTAAATCCACCCTCTTTTCATTGTATATTGATTATCTGAGAAAAACTGGCGTCACCGAAGAGCAAATTATATTCATCAACCTCGAGGACGTGGATAATGAACACTTATTGAATTATAAAACGCTGCACACCTACGTCAAAGACAGATTATGTCCAGATAAGTACACCTATGTTTTTATTGACGAGGTGCAAAACTGCCTTAGTTATGAAAAGGCTATAGACAGTCTGTTTATAAAGAAGAATGTTGACATATATATCACTGGCTCGAACGCTCATATGCTATCGGGCGAACTTGCGACTCTGCTTTCGGGGCGATATGTGGAGATACGAATGTTGCCACTGTCATTTGCGGAGTATCTCTTGTTTATGGGAACTGGGTACCGTATTGAGAAACCGAGCGCTAATGATAGCGCGCAAAATGATGCATTTCCCCATGCGGACAAATTAGATATAGACTTCGATTTCAGCCATATCCGTTTTCTTTTTGCCAATTATCTCCGATACGGATCGTTCCCGTACATAGCGACGCTTCAAAACGATGAAGCAATTGTCAGGAGCTATATTGACGGCATTTTTAATACAGTCCTCGTCAAAGACGTGGCAAGTCGCCTTGGGATTCCAGACATTTCTGTGCTTGAAAACATTGTAAAGTTTTTAAGTGGCAATGTAGGTAGCCCAATTTCGGCAAATAAAATCAGCGAAGTTATAAATCAAAGCGGAAGAAAAATATCGGTTAATACTGTCGATAGATATCTGCGAGCATTGACTGATAGTTACTTATTTTATAAAGTCAACCGTTATGACATCAAAGGTAAGCAAATATTAAAAACTCTCGGCAAATATTACATTGTCGACATAGGCCTAAGAGGCATGCTTGTAAGCTCAAGCAGCACGGATTTGGGGCATCTCCTTGAGAATATTGTGTATCTTGAGCTGATTCGCCGAGGATGCAAGGTCAGTATTGGAAAGCTTGCTGAAAAAGAGGTGGATTTTGTTGCGGACTACGCTGATGGAATAGCTTATTATCAGATATCCGCGTCAACGCTCGATGAAAATACACTAAAGCGAGAACTTGAGCCTTTGCGGCTAATATCAGATAATCATCCAAAATTCTTGCTGACTTTGGATGATTATCTGCCGAACGCTAATTATGATGGCATACGTAAAATGAGTGTTCTTTATTGGTTACTCAATAAATAAGAAATCCTCGATGTATCTCTTGAATATCATAGCGACTTCAGCGCGGGTGGCGGTTCCTTTTGGAGCCGTCGTCGTTTCTGTACGTCCTCGGATTATCTCCACCGCGACAGCCCATTTCACGGCGTCAAGCGCCCAATCGGAAATGTCAGCCGTATCGGTATAGCGCGACAAATCCGCCGACGCGCTGACATCCAAACCAAGCGCGTCTGCGAACCGGTAAAGGATGGTCACGGCTTGTTCGCGGGTGACAAGGTCATGAACACCGAAGCTGCCGTCGCCATACCCGTTGACGATGCCGTTCTGTGTAGCCCAAAGGATGGCGTTAGAATACCACTCGTCGTCTTTTACGTCGGTGTAGCGGTTAATCCCTCCGCTCATAGTTGGTTCGCCTACAAAACGGTATAGGATCGTTACCAGCATAGCGCGCGTTGTGATGACGTTGGGTGAAAATTCGTCTGAACCCGTGCCGTTCATCAATCCGTTTTCGGTGACATAGCGCGCTGCTTCATAGAACCAATCAGTATCGGCGACGTCGACATATGGGTTGAACCAATCCAGTGGCGTTGTAGTGTCAGGTATTTCTTCATCCGGCGGAGTTGTTAGGTCGGTTGCACCAATCTGTGGATTCGATGTTGTGTTTGTGTTGCCGCCGGAGTCGCGGATTACTGTGACTATATATATCTTTTGCGTCACACCATTCTCTGCTTTGACTGTAATGTCAAAGCTGTTCTCGCCAACGTCCAACTTCTTTGTCCCCGCGCCCGCTACGCTTGCTCCCGGATAATTGGCGACTGCGATTATATTGATACTGCTGACGCTGTTTGGAACAGTGACTGTGTAGTTTGTGATATTCGAACTAAACACCGGGTCAAGCGCGCTTTCGCTGACGGTGAGGCTTTTGAGCGTAGCGTCGTTTGAACGCGGTTCATCTGTTTCATCATATTCAATATAAACACGTTCATCATCCGCAATAATTATTTTTCGTGTTGTGCCGCCATTATAAACCAAAATTTCGCCATCTCCAGATATATAGAGCCCGCTACCAAAAGCTTCAGCCGTAAAATCGCCTCCAACTGTGCCGGACATGAAAATCGGGTTTTCCGCAGTCTCATCCACGCAAAACTCTAAACTGAATTCGGAACGCGTATCACTGTTGATCCTTACGAATTCATTTTCACCAGCACAAACGGTTATTGTGGCTGTAGCGTTGCTTGTGTATATATCGAAGAAAGCCCGGGCGCCGGAGAAGCTTGCTTCGTTTTTCCCGTTTGGGTCTGATACAATTGTATATGTCCCGTAAGGTAAACTGTATAATCCATTGACACGAGGTTTTGCGTCTAATATCGATCTTTCCGGAACGAAAAGGTATTCGCCTAAGTCCTCGTCAATAGACGTCCCATCGCTGCGGAATATTTCCGAATCAATTGGAACACCAATCCACGCGTAAACATTTTGACTACTCTCCATGGCTTGTAATCTGCTTATATCGCTACTTCCCGACTGGCTGCTTAATGAGTTTTTCGCATTGTTTATAGCGGTATTTACAGTATCTATCTTTCTAAAAGTTATACTATCAGTTCTCTGGTTTGAGCCAAGTGTTATTGTTCCCGATACTATATATGACCAATACCCTGTTGAAGTGTCAATTCTCAACACTCGCGCGTCGTCGTCCGGATAGTTACAGTCATATATTTTAATATCATATACGCCATTGTTTCTATCGACAATGTCATATGGTATAACCGCGTGTCCAAACGCAACTTCCTTGTTCTCCATACGTCGTAATCCGATTATTATACCGTTGCTTGTACCGTCCTTGAAATCATTCACAGCGTCGGAAAGCCATTGTAATTTTTCTTTGTCAAGTGGTGTAATGCTGGAACTCTTTCCAGAAGGATTTGTCCTATTATGCCTCGATTCAGAAAGGATCATATCCAAATATATGCTGACCTGGTACATTTCAATCAACTCATGAAGTTTAGAAAACGGATTTACAGGCATCGAGATATTGTAAATATTACTCGTTGAATATTCACTATAGTCTAGCCCGTTAAAAAAACTGAGATCAGTAGCGGACATCCCAAAGCAACTTCCGTCCCATGGACCTTCATTTTTATATAGATTCTTACTTCTATATGTTTCGTATATCAGTTGGAATATTTCCTCTCGTATTTCATATTCTTCCCAATAACCAAAACTCTCCGCTTCATTCGCAAAACTATAGTTATCCCTGCCCATTATATATCGTGGCCGTGGTAAGATAACTGGTCTATTTACCACTTCTTCTTCCTCTTCCTCTTGCAATGCTTGTATTCTGACTGTTTTGACTGTTTTGACTGTGGCTTCTTCTTGGATTTTTTCCCATTTCCAGATATTCTCAAAGTCCCAGCCTATGTCTTCAAATGTCTCTTGCTTATTGGCCTCCTCCGGGGTGATCACCTTTACGTTGGCGTTACTGCCGTTTACGCCGAATATGCCTTCTAGGGTGAGGTTGTTGGAGGATGCCAGCCCTATCGCCAGTGATGTGCCGGGGCCGTTGACCACGCAGCTTCCGGATAACGCCACGCAATTTGACGTGGTGAATGTCAAATTGCTGTTGTCGCCTGTGTAATAAACGTCGCCCGCGATCCCAGCCGCTTTGCCTCCCTGGTTGCTAAAGAAACTAGTTCCCATCGGGCACTCGGCGTATATCTCACCCCTGTTATAGCAATACCTTACAACGGCGTTATCTTCAGTAGTCCCATAAATACCAGCGGATACGGCATAAGTAGGAGCTGCAGCGGATATTGAGCCGGAATTGAAGGAGTTTTGGATCCTGGCGCCCATATACTGCGGATAGAACGCTATTGTCATATCAAGATTGCTTAAAGTGCTCACGTACCAATCAACTGATATCCTTCCCACGATCCCGCCTGAAGCGGCTCTTGTTCCGCCTCTGCCGTTTACAGAGCCCTCGTTGAAATTGATGGTTAAGGCGCCACCGGCGAAACAATTTCCAACCAGCCCGCCGCTATTGACGACACCACGTCCTGTAGCGATAATATCAGCGGTGTTGTAGGAATGGTCTAACCAGGCGTCGCGGTAAAACCCGCATATTCCGCCGACATTTACGTAACCGCCAGATGATGTTGAATTTACATTGATGTCCCCTGAGACAGAACAGTTTGTGATTCTTCCGCCGTCCGCCCATCCGCAAACCGCGCCCACATTTATATAATTCCATGAACCATTCAATTTGATCTTGACGTCTTCCAGTACCACATTTTTGATATTGGCGCTTTTTGCGTATCCAAACAAGCCCGCGTAATTCCACACCTCATACACATATCGTTTTTGATTAAGCTGGGACCACGGTTGATGTGAGCCGCTGCCGATTGATGTTGTAATAGCCATGTTTCTGATCGTAAACCCTTGCCCGTCTAACATGCCTGTGAATGGGTCGTTATATGTCCCTATCGGATTCCAGCTGCGTCCTTCAAGATCGATATCATTGACTAAATAGTATTTTCCGTTGCGGTTCATGTTCATTAGCCCTGCCGCGTCGGCTATTGGAAGCAAGCCTTCCGCAGGCGGATCGATCGGCGCGATGGACTTCCCGTTTGGCCCGTAACCGCCCATTGTTTCGTTCGAGTTTGCACCTGACCCCGAGGCTATTGGTATGAACTCTTTTATGGTGATTTTGGATGATTCAGTTTCGGAACTATTGCCTGCGGAATCAAAGGCAGTAAAGCGAATCTCGTATTCGCCATCCGAAAAGTTGACGACATTCCAGTAGTATACGTATGTGTCCGTTATGGCGCTGGTGGTGAATTCTGTAATAGTCTGCCATTCGTCGTCGCCCTGTTTCCGGTATTCGATCTTCCCTCCGGCTAACTTGAAATTATCCATGATGGACATGCCAAGCTCTCCGATCAGGTAGAGTTGCTCGCCGTCTTTTGGATAGTAGTCCGTAATTACTGGGGGCGTTGTATCTCCCGCGATGAGTCCATGCAGCGTGGGCGTCGGCTCGCTGATCCTACCCCGGCTGTCGACGCTCACAACATAGTAATAATATGTCGTCCCAAATTGTAAGCCAGTCGAACTGTCGTCGCGGAATCCCTCACTTTTTGTTTGGCTAATTAGAGCAAACCCGCTGTCCTGCGCGTCAGATCTATAGATGGCGAAATAGTCGAATATCGGCGTGAACTCATGCGACCACGACAAATCGATATATCCGTCCGTAGATGTGACGCTGAAATCATCGGGAACGTCAGGCGCTAATCCCTCGTCTATATACAGCTTATATACCGAAGGGGCGACGTTCGGCGATCCGGGGATACTGCCGGCAGCGAAATTCTCGGCGCCCACCGATATATTAGCTTGGACGTCCGCGCCTGTCAGTCCCCTGTTAACATACTCATTAACTGTGTATGTCAAATATACGTCGACACTCGGAGTTATTTCTATTACAAAATCATCGTCTCCGGGTAGGTATATATGTACAAGTCCTTCTTCGTACATAGCCGCGATCATCTGCATAACCGTTTCCCCGTCGACGGTCATCTGCTTTATGACGCGCCCTCCTTCGATCTGTAGCACGATGTCGCCGGAGGAGGTTTTTACGGTAATATCCACATCTCCTGATTCACCCGGTTGCAGCGCCAATGAAGGCGCAAATTCAATCGATACCTTTTTAAAGGTTTCCGGAGCTTTAAACAACTCCCAAGACATAAACGACGTCATCCACATGACATAGTATTCCGGCATGTGGTTGATAGCCATACCTGACGCGGCGTAGGCGGCTGCCAGCGCCGCTCTGCTTGAATCGTCCGCTATGCTGCCGCCCGAGGTCGTCAGAAGATCGGCGACGCCGGCTTCCCTCAACAATTCCGTCGCGAAATCCGCCAGATTGCCTTTGTAGTCGCCATAGTGCAAAGCGGCAAATTGCGCGAGCGCGTTTTGCGTCGACGCGTAATCCGATGGCGAACCGTATATTTCCATCAACGCCTCAAGCAAATAAACCAAGCCGATTTCATGGTATGGGTCATATCCGGGGAAATCAACCAATTTCTCCCTCACAACGTTATATTTTTCAAGATAAGAACTGTCAGAGAACATCGATGGTAACAACATGTCCCTGCCGTAACGCTGGTAGTCCCATCCGCCTGTGTCGCTGATGCTACTAGACGCAACATTAGCAACAAAATCAGCGGGACTGACAACATTGAAAATGTTTTGATAACTATTTCCCGTAGCCGCGTTTGTATTCCTTGGGCCGGCGAAAAGGTACGCATAGACGTCTCCGCCGGCATCAGTCAACTGCTTGGCGACTATATTCGCGACAGCGGCGCCCCTACCGTAGCTTGTCACCCAGAACTTGGCGTCCGTCAAACCGTGCTCCATTATGTATTCATTCAGTTTAGTCATTACATCAGCGGCGCTTGCGTAAAAACCGTAATGATTCGACGATAGCGTAGCGGGATTGTCCGGGTCGCCCAGGTTAAAATTGCTGCCCCATTCGGAACCGTAATTGCCCCCGCGAACCACGACAGACACTAGTGTCGTCTCAACCCCCGCAATAACTGTTTGCTTATGCGCGAAGGCGAAAGCCGCCTCATCGGGGATCGGGTTTGTTTGGTCAAGATCGCGACCGTAATTGTAGAACTCTATGCAGCCGAATTCCATGTCAATATATGCTTGGAGGAGATTACGCGCCCTTTTTTCGGCGTCTTCTTTCGCCACGCCCTGTTCCGAATACACAGGGTATTCGTCCGCACCGCCGTGGTTTTGACGCGCGACGTCAGGCGGAGTATACGCAGAAACGTCATTACTGGAAAAACCTGCAAGCGCCAAACCCAGCGACATCTTCGACAAAGAGTGATTGTATTGTGTGTTACGGTTCCTGAAAAACGCGTCTGTATATGACGACGGCCACCCATTCCTATCTTTAGATCCAGTATCGTCGGAAGCTGGGAAGACGATCGAAACAAACCCGTCGCTCGCGTAGTACGTTCGTTTTGTGCCTATACTCTTGACCTTCACAGGGACATTAATGCTGCCTTCCTGATACTCAACTAAATAATCAACAAGAGTCGAACCAATGGCCTGCGTATCCGAATCCCAGGGCAGGCTTTCATCTATATAACTGGCAAATAGCTCTATCGGCGCCTTATAGTACTGCCAGTATATCTCCCCGGGATAGACGACCGTGTTATCGCCGGGTTTTTGAATGTTCTCGCGCAGACGCCATTTTTCGATCTCCCACTTGCTCAGGCTTACAAACTCCAGTCCATCCTCGTCTTCAAGCACCCATTCGTCGCCAAGCCATAATAAGAGATCCAGATCCCATCTGCCCAAACCGCCTCCGCCAACGCTCACCCACTTATCGTCTTTCTCGTTATATTCGTCACTGCCCGCCACGCTTTTTTTCCAGGCATAAGGTTCGGCGCCGGGTACATCAAGAGACAGCAGATCGACGTGCGCGTCTCCGACATTCTCGCGGGAGTTTTGAAACCCAACGTTGAAATAAATAAATCCGTCGTCGATCGTATCTTCGTACTCAAGGATCAGCGCGACCCCTTCCTCGCCGTAGACCTTGATCGGAGAGGCGCTTACAAATTTCGCGGTTANCTCCTCATTGAACATCGCGAGTGTCCCAATATAATCGGCCGAAATCGGGTATTCGCCGGGTTTATCGCCCCTCAGTATCCATGTTATTTTCTTTTGAGTCTGACCAGGTATTTCAGGGACTGTTATGTTTTGACTGTTTTCGCTAATATTCGACTCGGCGATCGACATGCCATCAGGAACGTTAAGCGTNATTTGATTATTTATCATCGAAAATTCGCTTGAAGCATTGTTTATTATCGTCAGGTTGACATCGAAAAACTCTTTGAGGAACGTCGCGTTGATCGGGATATCCAGTACCGCTACCGTTACATAATCAAAACTTGGGCCGGAAGATATGACGTTAAGGGATAATTCACGGTCGTCAATAATAATCTTTTCTTTACCACCACCACTGGCGCCGCCTTCACCCATGGTTCCGGTTATCCCATTGTAGTTGAATTCAAAATTGACCGTTTCCATGCCGTATGTCAGCTTTACCGAGATTTTCGCTATATGCTGATTTTCCGGCTTTGTAACGTCGATGCCCGCCGCGACTATCTCCTCAAATGACAAACGCTTGATTTCAAAGAAGCCCTCGATCATCGCCTGGCGTACCAGCGTCATCGTTGTCCTTGTTGTTTCTCCCGCCGCTACAACAATATCTTTTTTCACGGGCAACCAGTTGTTGTCGGGAATAAAAGCGCCAACCGTATGTTTACCGGCGTCGGCGTCAAACGTCGCATAGCCTCCGCTGTTTGTGGCTCGTACAATCTGGCTTTCCGAGTCCAGATCAAAATAGACAAACGCATTTGGCACAGGAATCCCGTTATCATCGACAACACGGATCTCCGCTTGGCCGATCGCCGACCTGTTTCGAACGGAGATTTCCTTTGTTATGACGCCGACGTCGCCTTCCGTGTCAGTCACAGTCAGCGTAATGATGTATACGCCGGTTTCGGAATAGCTGTGGACGGCACGGCCGCTCGTGGATATCGTGCCGTCGCCGAAGTCAAATAAATACGAGACGATGCCTACGCTACCTGTGGATAACGACGCGTCGATTTCGTACTGGACGCCGACTTCCATGACCGAGTCGCAGGAAATAACCGCAACGGGTATATCGCGTTTGTCTGTAGTCACTTGATTTGTGTACGCGCCGGAAGCATTTCCGGAATTGTCCACAGCATCGATACGATATATATACTGTTCGCTTGTGAGCGAAATGGATCGATCATTGAATGTATAGTCCAATTGTCCCGCGCTAGCCGACAAGGCGCCGACCAGAGAGTATTCCCCATCGAATAGTTTTCTGTATATTCGATAGCTTGCGAGGTCGTCTTCAACGCCGCTTGTCCATTTGATAGTCACATAGTCGCCGCCTGGTTCATAAACCGCCGTCGGGCTGATCACAACAGGAGCTTCCTTGTCTGCGATATAGTAAATTTCCTTCGGTTCGCTGGTATTTCCACTCTTGTCGGTTGCGGTTATCCTTAGGGAAATGATTTCACCATGGTAAAAACTTTCCAATGGGATCGTGACGGACACGGTCTGCTCGTAGCTGTTGATATCATCAAAAACTTGCAGAACACTGTANGCGGCGCCGGTTTTTTTATACTCGACTTTGATTTCGTCAACGCTTCTGTCGTCGGTGACATATATGCTGACTGCGCGGTTGCCCGGGCCGATTTCAGCGCCCGGCTTCGGATAAAAATTCGCGATTTCCGGCGGGTTTACGTCCTCAGTCATTTGCGCTGAAACAACCGCAGATAGCGAACTCTCGTTGTCGGCAAAGTCTTTGACAGATATCTTGTAGAAATATATTGTCGCTTCTTCTACGTTGCGATCATAATAGTTTAGTGTCATTAGTGAGGACGCGATCAACTCGAAACCGCTTTCCGGCGACATAGAACGGTAGACGGAATAATTCCACAAATCCTCTTCCAGCCCCTGGATCCATGACACCTCAATTGTACTAATCATGCCAACAGCCCCGACGCCTGTAGGCGCGGCGGGAGGCGTACGGTCGATAATATACTGTACGAATGGCGCGGTTTCGCTCGTTTCGCTCGTGTTCCCCGCGAAATTGACGGCGACAGCGCGAACGAAAATCGATCCCTCGCTGTATGCTGTCAAGTCGATCGTATATGTCGCTGTCTGTGTTTTTTGCAGGTCTGTATACTCCGTGTCATATACCCTTTCCCAATTTGACTGATCTGTCGATACCTGAATTTCTATCGATCTTACCGCATATTCGTCGACGGCGGTCACGCTCACCGCAACGCTATTCGAGTAATAGCTGGTTTCACCGCTGAGCGGGCGGGGCGTAATTGCCGATATTACCGGAGGGTTCGTGTCGCGCGCGGTTCTCGCTGTGAGATCATCGGACGGGACGCCTTCGTTCCCGACATGGTCATAGCCCACCACGCGGTAGATATACTCGGTATCGGGCGTCAGGTTTAATATGTTTGCGCCAAGAGTGTTGGACACATTCATGACTGATGTGTATGTGTTATCGATGTTCTTTCGAAACACCGTGAAGTAGCTGATGTCGTCGTCGGCAACGTCAAGCCATGTAAGGGTGATCGTTGTTGCTGTACTACTGTACGGAGGATCGCCCCATATCACCTTTTCCGGACCGGTGTTATCAATTGCGTATAAATAAGTCAGCGGGGCGCTCGCGTTCTTTCTTGCGTCGTAGGCTATAGCCCTGATACGGATCGGGCCGTCGGCAAATTGCGTCGTGTCGAGCTGTAGTGTGTAGGGCGCGCCGATCTTTGTTCCGCAAATATCCCAAGTATCCCCATTGTCAGCAGACGTATATAGTTCCACCTTTGTGACGCCCACGTTGTCGATGGCTGTAACCGTGATACTGACGAGGCCGTTTATGTAGCTACCATTGGCTGGCGCCATGCTCGTCACTTGCGGCGCCTCCGCATCTACGCCTTTCATTTCCACGACAATATCGGAGGGTGGACCTTCCTGCCCCATGCTGTTGAGTCCCACCACGTAGTAAGAATAGAGCCTGCTGTCGGCAACGGTCGTGTCTGTATACGTTTGTGTGTCGCGGCCGCTGACAGTGGCGAGTATGCTGAAGTTTGCGTCAAGTTCTGAGCGCCGGTATACGCGATAGTGGGTAGTGTCAAGTTCGGCGGCTATTGACCAGGATATAGTGATGCCATTAATATCTCCGATCGCGACCACGTTGACGATCTTAGCCGGGCCGGTGTGGTCAACGGTAACCGTCCCTTCCTTTTTGGCTGATATCCCGTCCACGTCAGTAAGGCGGAACACCACTGTGTAGTCTCCGTTTGGCAGATACGCCACGTCCCATGTGATCGCATATGTCACTGTGGAAGTCGACACGGTATAGACGCTGGCTTGCCCAATCAGTATCTCATCGCCGCCTTCTTTGTAATACAGGTTCCCCTTAACGGTATCAGTTCCAAGCGGCAGGTAATTTTTGCTGTTGACGGTCTCGATGTATATGGTGTTCTGGGTTCCGCCAATCTTGTTTAGCTCATTGTCTGTGGTGATGCTGCTAATGACCGGCGCTTTTGGCGTGGCTTGTATGCTTGTCCGCCCGGTTTCCTGGTTGTTCGCCGTGAGGCCGTAGACCTGATAGGCGTAAGTTTGGTTTGTAGTCAGATTTCGGTCGGTGAAGAACAGCTCGCCAGTTTCGCCTATAGCAACGCCGTCGCGCGTAATTATGTATTTGACAACCGAAGGATTTACATGTTTTGCCCAACTGAGGTAAACAGATTTGCTGTAAACTTTCTCGACTTGCAGGTTTGGAACTGACATAGGCAGGGTGTTGCTGGAAAATACGACATTAGGCCCCACTCTTGATTGATACGCTTCAATGTAGAAGCTATATACAATCGCAGGGACATAAATGGTTTGCAGGTTGGTCATTTGGATAAACGTGTTGCCGTCGTAAAGCGTAGGTACGGAAAGGCTTGTGAAGGTCAGTTCCTCAATGCCAGTACAACCGCTAAAAATGGAGTAGTAGAAAGCGGTCAAACCCTCGCCAAATATTAAACCTGTGACTTTGGCCATGTTGGCAAAAGCGTTATTGTATAGCACGGTCACTTTGTCTGGAATGACAATTTGACCTGTGATATTCGAGCAGTTGCTAAACGCGTTGTCGCTGACGCTCGTCAGGTTGGCTGATAGTTGAAGCCGCCCGTTGAGTCCGGCGCATCCACTGAAAGCGCCATTTCCGAGAGTGGTCAGACTATTTGGGATGATCAGGTCTCCGGTCAGGTTGGAGCAACCTTGAAACGCGTTGTTACCGATCGTCAGTATGCCGTCGCTCAACGTCAGTGTGCCGTTCAACCCCGCGCAATAGCAAAACCCCTGCTGCCCGATAGTCGCCACGCTACCTGGTATCGTTAGGTTACCGGTAAGCAGCGAGCAGTTCCGGAATGCGTATTGGCCGATGCTTGTCACCGTGTCCGGTATCGTTAGAGTTCCGGTAATCTTGTTGTCGCCATCAAAAGCGCCCTCCCCGATGGTCTGCAATCCCTGATTCAATGTCAGGCTCGACAGGTTGGCGCATCCTGTGAAAGAGTATGCGCCAATGGTTTTCAGCCCTGTGCCTGTTTTCAGCTCATTGAGCCCTGCGCAGTTTTGGAAAGCGTAGTTGCCTATTGCTTGCAGTCCGGCGTTGAAATCCGGCGAGGTCAGTTTGGCACAGCCTTGGAATGCATAGTCTCCAATGGTCGCCAAACCTTCATTGTATTCCACCTCTACAAGCTCCGCGCAGCCTTGGAATGTGTAATTTCCTATTGCTGTGAGTTCCTCGCTGAAAGTCACTTTTGTGATTTCCTTGTTGTTCTGGAAAGCCCCCATTCCTATCTC
>WRNV01000022.1 GCA_009776445.1 Oscillospiraceae bacterium
CTTCTGTGTCGCTGATTGACCGAAGTCAACCTCCATTTGGCTTGAGGACACAACAAAGCCTTTGTCCGCCCAGAGTTCGTCGTCTTTTAATGCAAAGTATACGTTGAAGAAGTATTCGTCGCCCGCCGCGACACTCGCTGGAGCTGTAAACGGTACGGGGAAATCGACCGACGTCATGGTTTTCCCGACGTAATTTGTCGCTGTAACATGCGGCGGCGCAGGCGTCTCAACGGTAACAGGTACAACGCCCACAGGCGCCGGCCCCACGTTCAATACATCTTTGCCCGATTGTACTACGACTCCGTTTTTGACAAGTTCCCAGGACATATCATATTCGTTGGCGTTCGAGAACAGATATTTGTTGTTAACTGTGTATGTATTGTTGTCTTTGAGCTCCGCCGTCAAGCCTCTGTAAGCGTACTTGACCTCGATCATCTGCGGGTAAGGTATACGATCTGACGTGACCATACCGTCCATGCAGAAGTTGCGCTGAGATCCGTTGCGTACAGGACCCCAATCGCCGTCAAACGCAAGGTATTTCTCGTCAGGCCTACCCGGTATGGGAGTCCATAGACCATGATCAGACCATTCCCAGATGAAAGCGCCCTGAGCTCTTGGCAGTTTGTCAAATATCTCGATGAATTCCTCCATATTGCCGTTCGAGTTGCCCATTGCGTGAGCGTACTCGGCCATAATTGAAGGTTTCTGCGAGTTCTGGACGTTCTGCCACCAACCGCCGGACTGGCTCAGCGTCGTACTCTTGGATGGCCCGTAGAAACCGGAATGCAGTTCCAGTCCCGCCGTGCCGTCCGAGAACTGCGCGTGGGTGATTCTCGACGGATCCGTGGTTTTAACATGGCTTAGCATTTGCGTGATCCCAGCCGAACCGGACTCGTTACCCAGCGACCAGCAAACGATCGACGGATGGTTTATGCCCTGCGCAACCATATTGTTCTGGCGGCTAATCAAGCTCGGCAGCCATATGCTCTGCGAAGCGGTTGGGTACACTGTGCCCATGCCGTGCGTCTCGTAGTTGGCTTCGTCCATAATATACAAGCCATACTCGTCAGCCAAATCATAATAGAGCCTGGCGTGAGGATAGTGCGACATGCGGACCGAGTTGATGTTATGCGTCTTCATCAACTCATAATCGCGGCGGATATCATCCATTTTGACGACTTTACCGGTTATGGGGTTGCTCTCATGCATGTCCACCCCATAGAACATAATCCTGGAGCCATTTAATAGAATTCGGGCATTCTGCCTATTCTGATCTGCGGTTCCATTCATGTTGACTGCTTTTATTTCCCTGAATCCGACGCGGATGCACGTTGTTTCTAGAATATCATTTCCGTTTTTGAGCGTCATGACCAGTTTGTAGAGGTTTGGATGCTCGGCTGACCACAATTTAGGCGAGGCAACCGTAATAGTCGAGGTAAGGTTCGCGCCAACATAGTCTTTGCCCAGCATGTTTTGTTTTGTGACATAAGCGGGGACGCCAAAATCGGCCACCGCGCCAACGACGGCGTCATTAGCGTCATAGAGCGTGGCGCTAAGTCTTGCCCCGTCTTTCATTGTCTGCTCCGCGTCCATATCCCTGAGCAGCGCTGTGATAGAAAGATTCCAGGCGCCGTTATACTGATCAGCAACCACAGGTGCGGGTATCGCTTTGAAATCGTATAGGGCGACTTTCGGTTTTGAAATCAGGTAGATATCGCGGAAAATACCGGAAAGCCGCATCATATCCTGATTTTCACACCAACTGCCTGTACTCCAGCGGAACACCTGAATGGCTATTACGTTCCGACCCGAATAGTTGATAAAGCGGGAAACGTCAAATACCTTCCCTGTATAACTGTCCTCGCCGTAGCCAACTCGATATCCGTTTATCCAGATATAGCAGTTCGACTCGACGCCGTCCAGATTAAGGAATAGGGAGCGGTCTTTCCAGGATGCATCGACCGTGAATTCCCTGCGGTATGTGCCAACAGGATTGAAGTTTTTGGGCGCGGAGGGGTAACTGACCGTGCCGTTGCCCATTCCGGTTCCAGCCCATGGGACTGAGCTATTAATGTACATCGGCTCGTCATATTTAAGCGTGCCGTCCGGATTCCAGTTAACCTGCCAGCTGCTCGGGACTTGTATATCATCCCATGCTGTATCATTGAATGCTGGAACCTCAAAACTGGTCTCGCCGTTAGCCATTGGACGATCCGCCGGCCTTGTTACATGGAAGAATTTCCATGTGCCGTTGAGCGTCTGGTAATACGGCGATTTTTCGGGGTAATAATTGTGATTTTCCTTTGCTTCAGACTCGCTCGCGTAGGGGAAGAAGAACGCGTGCGGATCTTCGCGGTTTACCGCGTAATAGTCGTGGGTATCCCATTCATTATTAGTGAATGTCACTACTGGCGGGTCAAGTTCTGGCAGTTCGTCTTCAACATCCGCCAAGACCTGTTTGCTGGACGCCATCATAGCTAAAGCCTGATCTTCCGGCGCGGCTGCGGGGAATACCGGGCGCAGCGTGTACGCGTAAGAATAATTCCTGTTGACTTGCACATAGAAATTATAGTCCGGGCGCGCGAGAGGATACCAGGCGGCGCCTTGGTCAGTACCGCTGGGCAATCCGTCTCTTCTTCCGCCGAGGCCTGTTCCCTGCGTGTTTGTATACGCGGGTCCGTACGGCCCTGAACTCCAGTCCTCACCGCCTACGCCTTGCTGGATGTCAATTAGCGTGAGGTAGAGGTTTGTGGATGTTGGCAGCATGCTGGGATATAGCGGCCCGTTCTTTGTGCCGGAGCTGTTCCATGTCGATAACTGATCCAGATTCCAGCGTTTCGCCGAGAACTCCATCTGCGTTGCCGAAATCGCCATCAGTCCGTATCCGTCGTCGTCGGTCATCGCGACCCAGCGGGTGTCGGTCCTGTTGCCGTACTCCTGCGGGCGCGAGCGGTTCACGTACATATCGTCAACCGTGGTCTCGAACAGGTTTACGCTCACGCCGGAGCGGCGGTCAATATAGTTTTCATCGGGTCCGCGCCCGTAGTACGTTACGTTATCGTAAGCGCTGGGGAGCGTAATGTAGCCACCGACCATTGACATGTACCCGAACGCTTGAGCGTTGGGTATAATGTCGTTTTGTACCTCAACGTCGCCGTTGCCTAAAACTGTGTACGTTATCGTATAGTCAGAATTTCTCGCAGTCGTCCCATTTCTGGAGGCAAGCATGCCTTTTATTGTAATGACAGCAGACTTGTTATTGTCATCTGGAGCAAAGTCTACCGATGTAACGGTTTTGTTTTTGCCGGCATCGCGCCACCCTGTGTTGATGCTGCTGGCTCTGCCTCCCAGGCTCTGACCGCCCATGTCGTTGGAGATCATCGCGCGGGCGAAACTGGGGATGGGACCGTCTTCAATGAGAACCCTTCCGTCGACTTTGTACTCGGTGATTAGGCCTGTAGTCTTGCTGATTATGACCGAAAAGTCTTTGTTGTCCGCAGTTTTTCCGNTTACTGTAATCGCGCTCGTACCATCGACTGCGCTCACAAGGTTTGNAACTTTGCCGATGTTAAATCCGGACACGGGCGTCTCTATCGGCAGCTTAAACTGCTCGGAATAAGATATATGCCCGCTCTCGGCCCAGTTTGTCCAGTTAGCTGTCCCGGACTTAACTACGAAATAGATGTTCAGATAGTATTCCGCTCCGGCTTTAAATATCGTCGGAAGCGTGTATGGCACGTTAATAACTTTCTTAATTTCATCCGGTGTCGAAAGCGCATTTCCATCCGGAAGCGCAGGGAGCTTACCCGTAAGGTTTATAACCCCTGAATCGACTATATACATGCCTGACGGATCCTTGAAAGTCGGCACGGAAGCCAGTCCGCCTGTGACCGCGTCCGGTTTTACGTCAGTCGTCACGGTGTAAACGCAGTCGTAGTAATCGGCAGGATCGGTAAACAGCGCATGGTTAAAGAAGTTGATATTTCCAGCTATCAACGCCGCTTCGTCGTCTACGGACATCTTAATGTCGGAATAATCCTTCTTGACCTCGGCAAGCGCGGGATTAGGCGTTCCGTCCGCGAGTACGCCTATGCCGTTGACACAGAAATCGCCGTCAGCAAAAGCTGTACCCCAACTACCGCCGTAACCGCAGAAACCTTTACCATCGGTTCCAACCGTCCATATGCCCTGGTCTTTCCAGTCCCAAATGAAGCAGCCCTGAGTGCGCGGATTGGCTTCAATAGCATCTGTATACACAAAGAATCCGCCGCCCGCGTTGCCCATTGAGTGTTCAATTTCGCAGTAAATCCTCGGGACTTCGTTGGCAAACGGAAATCTGGGGGTATTAGCCAGCGCCTTGCCGTACGCGTCATTGCCGGCGGAAGATGTATAAAGGGTCTTAGTACTGTAGTTAATGACCTCGTTAACTACCTTCGGATAGAATATCGAGCTTATCGCTGTGACGCTCGTATTTTGCGTGATTTCACCTGTCCAATAATTGCCGTTTTGAACCGCGACGCCGGTTGGCGGATATCTTGGGTCGAAGTTGTCGGAACCCACCCCTTGGCAGTGGATCAGTCTCGTGGGATCGATTGTTTTCACCCAGTCGGCTGCGCGTCTGTGGTTCGGCCCAAAGCCGGCCTCGTTACTTGTGGACCAAAGTATAACGCTCGGATGGTTTCTATCGCGCAGCACTGTATTCTTTGCGCGCTGCATCATAGAATTGCGCCATACGGGGTATTCATTGAGCGCAGAACTCCTGTTGTCCGGAATTCCAGACGAACGACCGTTGTGGCTCTCCACATTGAACTCATCCATAACGTAAATCCCGAATTTATCGTAAAGTTCGTACATATATGGATCGCTGGGGTAGTGAGACGTACGCGCCGCGTTTATGTTGTTGCGTTTCATGAGTAGTATTTCCGAATCCATGTCGGAACGAGGGACGCTCTTTCCGCCCCACGCGTTGCTTTCGCCGCGGTCAACGCCTTTTAAATATATGGGTTTGCCATTTATATACATGCGTACAGGGTCATCGTCGGTTCCGGCACCCGCCATGTAAAACTGGCGGAAACCAATCTTGCGTCCCACGCTTTCGGTCACGGTTCCCAAGCTGTCCGACAGCGTGAGGACAACCGTGTAAAGATTGGGATGCTCGGCCGACCATTTCTTTGGGTTGGCGACAAGCTGCGTCAACTTAACTTCAAATGTCTCGGTGCCTGTATAAAGCGTCGCCGTTTTTGTTACAGTTCCGCCTACCTGTTGGTTGTTCGCGTCAAACAGGCTCATCGATACCGTGTATTCCCCGGCTGCGCCATAGCGGTTGTTAAGGTCGACCGTCACATTGAGGTTCGCGTCAACGTTTTCGGTATACGGAGCAACCAAATCGGTGATGACGCCGAAGTCACGGATACGCGCTTTTGGTTCGGCGAAAATGAACACGTCGCGCAGAAGGCCGGAGGTATCGATCATGTCCTGATTTTCAAGGAAACCGCCCTGCGTCCAGCGATAGCAGCGCACTGCCAGCTTATTCTGTCCCGCGACAATGTACGGCGTAATGTCAAACTCTGACGCGGTAAACGTATCCTCGGCGTAACCGACGGCGTTTCCGTTCACCCATACGTAGATGCCCTGACCAGCGCCCTGGAACGAGAGCGTCAAATGCTTGTCGCTCGCCCAGCCGGCAGGGATCTCAAAGGTTGTATAATATGAACCGACGGGCGTTCTGTTGCCAGTCTGTGTGCGAGGCGCGTTCGGGTTCCCCTGAGCGTGTCCCCAGTTCGTCCATGGATAGCTGCCGTTAACGTAAACGGGCATGTCTCCCAGCACCCCGGCTCTATCCCAGTTTACCTGCCAAGCGCCGGGTACAATCGCCTTTGTCCAGCCTGCGCCTGGTACAAAGCTCGCCCCGCTGATATCGGGCGGTCCGTTTGTTCCGTATGCGTAGCTTGCAAGGTGGAAATCCCATTCGCCATTTAGGCTGAGGAAGTTGACGGAGTTTTCCATTTTGCTGTACACGGGATTCGCCAGCGCGTCCGCCGCCGTATTAAACGGCACGAAAACGCTACGCGGCTCCTCTTGGTTGATGTTCGGCACTGAAAGCTGATTATTGCCGGACAGTCCGTTGCCGTTATACCAGTCGGCAAGGCCGTTTGCGTCGGATCTGAATACGGCCGGTTGAGTCGGTCTACGGAAAAACGTGACAATGTAAACATCAGTTTCCTCAAACTTGTCGCCAGGTTTGTCAAGCCTAATAATTGCGCTATTATTGCTGCCCTCAGCTTGGGTAATTCTTTGAATAATCGTTGTGTCAACCGACGTCGCCGTCACTGTTGGGAACGCGGCGCCTTGACTCAGATTGACTTTGTATTCTTTAATTGCCGGGTCAAAACCGGCAAGCGCCGTCCCATCGAGGAAAATATTACTAATTCTCGGCGCGACGTTAAACGACTTCCTGACTTCCGGAGTCTCCGAGATTGCCATGTCAGCTGCTGCTGGAACCAATATTTCAGACGTCGCCGAAACGTCAACATCAAAAACCGCCAAATCAGCTTCGGTTGCTGGCGGAACATCGATTACTGCTTCGGTTAAGTCAACAGTCGGCACTGCCGTCACTGACGGTATCGCCGGGAAAAGCGCAAAAACCATTACTAACGCAAGAAATCCACGTATTATTCTTTTGCTCATATTCTATACTTTATCCTTTCATGTTTTCTCGCGTCTGCTTGTTATAAGCCGACGCTAAAATGTTATCGCTGTAGCTAGTGGCGCGGTGCCAACCGACCAAGCAGCTGAGCATTCAGGCCATTCACATTCAAAATAAATCCAGCCGAAATTGCGCCGCATCTAGCGACGCCATCCGCAAACGCAACCAGACCCCACCGGGCATAGCTATACCCCCCTGTTCCCCCCGCAAAGCCAGCACTCAAGAAATGCTCCGCAAACAGAGCGGCTATTTTGCTTTTACGCGCCGCTGTCCCTGTTGACGCCTACGTTTGGCGCATTAGCAAACCACACACATGTATCTCTATTCGCCCATTATGATGAGCGTAAATAAAATATACTCTACATAGTGGTCTACTAAAGTAGAGAATATCTCCAATTTATTGAAAAGTCAAGAAAATTATAAACCTGTGCTGTCGCCGGTTCATTCGTAGCGATTTTTTCTTTTGACAAAGGGCAAAAAACAGTATATATTAATATAGATAAATTGCGTATATTTAGTAAAAATCATTTATAATCTATTTGTTATATTAGCCGGGCTAAGGCTGTTTGGGTTGCAGATGTGCATTTGTTTGCGAAAACGAATGTAGTGGTTTTTATTAATCTTGCGGGTTTGTAACGCGCATCCGTGTCACGGTGATGGGTTCAAGCTTATTACAAGGTAGTAAAAACCTTCCGGGGGGGACGTCAAAACACAAACGCAAAGCATGGCAAATATATGGCCGCTTGATATTGGCGCGGCAAAGGTTCACAAAATAACTCAACAAAAACACTTGCAGGAGGGAAAAACCTTGAAAAGAAACTTTAGAATGTTCAAGCGTTTCATTGCAGTAATGCTTGCAGTAATGCTTGCTGTAATGATGGTCATGCAAATGGCTGCGGTTCATGTTGCAGCCGCGGACGTAACCATTGACAAAACCTGGACTCTGTACATGGTACCCAACACGCATCTGGACACTGCATGGCAGAGCCCATACAAGCAGGTCGTCGAGGGGAACGGCAGCAACGGCCTTCGGCCAATGCTTGGCAACGTAATCGGCCACCTTAATGGCAATTCGTCATATATTTTCACAACATCAGCGTCAAAACACTATGAATGGGCCAAGGAATACTTTGGCTCGGATAATCCGGACAACCGTAGGTATTGGGATGATATGAAAGCCCTAGTAGCGAAGGGGCAATGGGACATAACCGGCGGCCAACTGGTTGAACCCGATCTGAATCTCCCAAGCGGTGAGTCCTTCGCGCGTCATAGCCTTTACGCCCAGCACTTCTTTGAAAGGGAGTTCGGTAGGGACAAGCAGCCGACAACAGGCATGGTCCCCGATGTTTTTGGGTTCGCCGGCCAGTTGCCCCAGGTCCTTTATAAATCCGAGATGCCCTACTTTGTGACCAGCAAAGTGAACTGGAGCGAGAGGACCGGTGTCAGCGCCTACTATGAAGATCCCGAAAGCGGTACAAATCAATGGCGTAATCACCGCGGCAATGACGATAACCCTGCGACTAATAGGGGACGTCAGTCCGATATTTGGTGGTGGCAGGGCCTTGACGGAAAAAGCTCCGTTTTATCGAACTTCCTCACCTATGATTACAACTGGACGACTACGGACGCGCGCGGACCAATGGACGCCGTGTTCACGCAGAATTGGCAGGACGGCTATGAAACAGGCGTAAAAATCGGGTTATTCTTCTTTGGTTCCGGCGACTTCGGCCAAGGGCTGACCGGTACGGCGTCAGGGAACAGTTTCGTGTACGTCAGCCAGACTGCTAGCAACGCCAACACGAAATTCAGCGTAGCGAACAAAGGCACGTCCGCCTTCTTCAAGGATTTAGATGATATTATCAAAGCAGATGAAGCGAATGTTGCAGCCGGTGCGGAACCCACAATCAACATACCTACCCATACAGGCGAGATATACCTCGAGTACCATCGCGGCACATACACGTCTTGGGCGCGCATAAAGGAATACAACCGCAAAAACGAGATATTGGCTGATAGCGCTGAGAAAGCGGCAACCCTGGGTTTCTATACAGGCGTGACGCCCACAAACAACAGCGACACTATCGAATGGGCGTGGAACAGGGTGCTGACTGATCAGATGCATGACGTTCTCCCCGGTTCTTCCGTAGCGTACCAGTATTATCAGTCATACAACTTCCAGGAACAATCGAAAAACCTGTTCAACAGCGTTCGCAATAACGCGCTAGCCGGCCTAGCATACCGTGCGGACACAAATGTGCAAGGCAGCCCCGTGTTTGTCTTCAACGAGCTTTCATGGGCGCGTAGCGGCGAAGTTACGGTTGAAGTTTACGATCCGTTAATTGTACCCGCTGTTGAGACATTCCCTGTTATTTTTGATGGGGCGACGCAGATTTACCCATCAAATGCCGTCCGAAACCCTGGCGGAAAGGCAACCTTGACATTTATGGCGCCTGATGTCCCCGCATTGGGTTATAAAGTGTTTGACGTAAGATTCGTGATGCAGCCGCCCCCAGCCCGTTCAACGGCGCTCAAGGTTGATGTAGACAATCTTACTTTTGAAAACGAGACGCTTAGGATGCAGATAAACCCCAAAACGGGATATATTTCCAGCCTCAAGTACAACGGCCGTGAAATGTTCGCGCAGGGCGTTGGCATGGAGGGCGGCGAGCTGCATGTGTATAGGGATACTGAGGAAAGGCCGGATCAGGGCTTCGATCAGTGGGAACTCAATATGAGGGAAATGAACAAAGAACCCAGTTGGATCGTTGACGGATTGCCGGTCTCTATCGACGTCATTGAGAATACACCGGATAAGGTGACAGTCCAGGTTGTCAAACTGTGGAATGGAAGCGCGATAACCCAGAAATTTTCGATGTATCCAGGGGTCGACCATGTGGATGTAAACCTGAACGCCGAATGGTTCCAGACGAAGCGCCTCTTGAAGGTTTCGTTCCCCATCAACGCGGATAACAGTTACGCCACTTATGACGCCGCCTACGGCGCCGTACAAAGGCCCACCGACCGTATCACGCCCTTCCAGCAGGCCAGATACGAAGTGCCAGGCCACAAATGGGTCGATGTAACCGACAAGAGCGGGGATTACGGCGTCAGCATACTTAATGACGCTAAATACGGCCATGATTCCTGGAGAAGGACTGCCGGCGACACGACGTTCGTGCGCTCGCGCATAACCGTCTGCCGTACGCCAAGGGCGCAGTCATTTGCCAGCAACAGCGCTTACAACCCATCGTCCCCATACGTTATTGACAGTGGCGTACACAATTTCAACTATTCCATAGCCCCCCATGAAGGCGGCATCGCAAACGGCAGCGTCAACGGCAACAATACCATGAACAAAGCCTATGGCCTCGGTACCCCGATGAAAGCCTTCGAAGCGGCGAAAACCCCGTCCAACGGGCTAGGCGCTTCCGAGTCATTTGCCAGCGTAGCGCCGACCAACGTCATCATGTCAGCCCTAAAGAACCAGTATGACAATCCGTCTGATCCGAACACGATAGTCGTACGCGTGTACGAAGCTGCCGGCTTGGACACGGACGACGTCACAATTACCCTGCCGGGCAACGTCATAAGCGCCAAGGAAGTGAATATCCTTGAACACGATTATGACAGCGCTCACGGTTATGATAATTATGAGACAAAGAAATTGACGATTGCAGGAAAAACTGTCAAATTTGATATTGGTAAGTTTGAGGTAATAACAATCGAAGCCAAGATCGCGCCATTTGCGCAAGCCGCACTGCAGGCACCTGCGCAGAAGGCCCTCAGCCTGGCTTACAATCAGCGCGCGACCTCGCCGAGAAGCGCCCGTAACACCGCTTTCGTCGAAGGCGCGGGAACCTCCGCCAGCCCCGGTTTCTCCATGCCTGAGAAAAATTGGCCGGCAGGCGTAGGTGGGCTCGACTTTATGGGCATTAAGTTCAATGTCGGCCCGATAGATGCAAATAACATTCTTTCCGGCGGAAGCGGCGCAAACATCGCCGTCTCAGATCCGCAAGCCGGCTATGGCAAGGTCTACATCGTGGGCTTTTCGACCGCGAGGACTTCAAATACTATGTCAGGTACCGCGAACACCGGCGCGTGCGCGGCCACCGGCACAATTACCGTTAATTACAGCACAGGCGACTCCACGCTCAAGACTATCGACTTCAATAGTTGGCGTACCGACCTATCAGGTTGGGATCGCTACGCGTGGACCGATACCAAACCCTATGTTTACGATACCATAATCCATGTTAACACGTTCTTCCAACAGTCGACTGCGACCAACACCAACGCGGATCATCTGACGAACGAGAACTTCCTGTTCCTGTACTCCGTCGACGTTGACAAGAGCAGGGCAATAAGCAGCATAGGCCTGCCGGATAACAGCGATATCAAGATTGTGGCCGTGACGCTGGCCGATCCCTTGCCGGGCCTCGGCGTTGTATATGATGCCCCGTCGGTTGGCCCGCGCGAAAACGTAACGCCTGCCGCGCCGACAAATGTTAGCGCTAAGTATGATCCCGGTTCCAACAACCTCCGGAGTCTGATTACATGGACCAAGTCTGTGGGTGCTTATAAATACAGCGTCTACGGCTCGACGAGCCCCGACTTCACTGTGGGGACGTCGACCTTGTTGGGCAGCAGCGTAAGCGGAAGCTATGTCCACCAGTTGCCCTTCGGCGTAACAGAGGCAAACGCCGCCGCTGGAAACGACAAGTGGTACTATAGGGTTGTAGCAATTGGCAGGAACGCGACCGCTACCGCCGATCTGACATCCGCCGCTTCTGATCTGTCCAACGCAGTTACGGTTAGCAATATCGACTACTGCCTAAATATTACAAACGGCGCGGCGAACACCGCCAGGGTTATCGGCGGCGCAGACCAAAGCACTACGTTAGCGGCCTGGAAGGCGACCAACGGCGTTTGGGGTACGTCCAACGATAAATGGAGCTGCAACAGCGTAGCCAGCGGCAACGCCTGGGTAAGCGTCAGGGTCGGCTATGACGGGCTCAAAGAAGTGAAACGTTTCGTGCTGGCTCACGGTGGCATGAATAGCGGCGAATCCCACAACGGCGCAAACAGGAAGTTCAGCATCTGGTACAGCAACGACAGCACAAATGGCAATCCCAATAACGGTACATGGACGCAACTCTTCAACGAGACTAACAACACAGCCATCATTACCTATCATGAACTAATAAGCCCGCTCGCAGTTGACTGGGTACAGTTCAGGATCAATCCGGATCGCGGTGGCTGGCGCGGCGTCACAGGCGGTTCCGGGGCAACTTACGGTACGGCCTGGGTTTATGAGTTTGCTGCTTTGAGCGACAACCCGAACGCAGGGCAGGCAGGCGCCAAGAACGCTGAAATTGAGATAGCCCCATTTACCAGCTCTTCGATGAGGCTCGCGGTTTCATATGAATCCGTAGGCGCTGCTCCTGATACCGTCACATATCAATGGTATAAGAGATTCACCGACCGTTATGGCGACCTATACGTCCCGATCCCAGGCGAGATCGGTTCGGCTATGGCGCAGACGAACGTTGAATTGGGTATGACCACAGGATATAAGTGCGAAATCACGACGATTAAAAACGGGGTTGCCCAAGTCGCGTCCGCAGAGATAGGCTCGCCATTGTCAACAATCACGGGCGCTAAGATTATACCGGTATTTGCAGACGGCGGCGCTAACCTTGAGGTCAACTATACATATTACAGCGAGTTCCCGTTGAAAGAAAACGCTTCCAAGTACCAGTGGTATAAGAAAACCGCCATTGAACCTGACGGCAGGTATTTGCCGATCCCTGGCGCGACGGACAAGACGCTTTCCCAGACCGAAAGCGAGTTTGCGCAAGCGGAAGCCTATAGATGCGAAGTGTCCGTTTATGATACCGACGGAGCTAAAGGACGGGTTGTTAACGTCGATTATGACGTATATTTCAACCAGTTGCTTAACGCGACAGTGGTTTCAGAAACCCGCACCGGCGCCGCGAACATGGTCGACGGCTCGATAACAAGCAAGTGGCAAGTCGCGACAACCACGTATCCCAGCCCGCATGCCGCTGTGTTTGATATGGGTTCGGTGAAAGAGATTGACAGGTTAAGGATATTCCACGCACCGTCTGATCCGTTCGTGGATGTTGACGGAGGGATGGACAGGTATAACGATAAGGACAACAACGCCCCAACATATGACTTCGATATCTCCTACAGCGAAGACGCGGACGGCCCATGGGTCACGGAGACAATACGCTCGAATAAAAAGCCGATCACCGATATAAAACTTTCCAGCCGTGTAAAAGCGAGATACGTCAAGATCGACGTAATCACGCCGAGCAGCACCCGTTTGTCTGCGGCTTCAACCTTCTGGGACCCCAATTACCTGTTAAGGATCCGTGAAGTGCAGGCGCTGGTCAGAGCAGCGGATGTCAAGCACCCTGTCATTCTGGATGAAAACGGCGATGTTATAGTGAACGTAAATGACATACCGGAAGGCAATGTAAACGTAATAGTCGCCGCCTACAACGAAAAAGGCGTTATGTTGGGCTACAAGTCCGTGCTAGTAGCCGTTGACGAAACAGGGATCATCAACTGCGTGATACCTGAATTTACCATTTCAAAAGACGCTGCTACAGTGAAAGTCTTCTTCTGGGCGGATCCTTCTTACACCCCTGTTGCCGAGGCTATCTTGGCTAAATAAAGCTAAATAAGGCAAGAACAAGAATCGGCAAGGCATGAAGGCAAAGCAATAAAGCAAAGTTAAAAGCAAAGAAATAAAACAAAGCGGCGGCCCTTTCATATAACGCGTATATCGCATATATTGAAAGGACTGCCGCGTTTTTATGTAAGTCAAGCCCGTCTATGTTAGTAATTTGGATCTCATGTCTTCGTCGCCAAACTCAATGCCCTTATCCTGAGCTTGACGATAATAATCATGGAGTATCGCATACACTTGAGGGCAATAGTCCCTGATAAGGCCCGCCATTTCCGGGGGCAGGAATATAATATTATTCTCATCCACGTCGCTGATTGCCTCTGCCAATTGTTTCTCCGAAACGATATGGACGCGATACGAATTATCCTCAAGCTTCCACCAGCTTTCCAAAATGACCTCAATGTCGTTCAGTGCGTCCAGGACTTCCCGTGAGGAAGGCTGATATTGCTTCAGGCTCCATAGCGGCGGAATGCTAGTGCCCAGCATATAAGCTTCGCAGAAGTACTGCGATTTGTCCTTTAATAGTTCAACTGCCGCCCAAAGCGACGTAATATGGCTTGTTTCATCAGCTAAACAGAATTTCAGCAACGCTTCAGGCGGAGCGCCAAGCGCTGTGGCTTCGTCAATGAACAATTTCACAATAAGGGGCGCCATTGTGTAATGCAGGAATTCGGTCAAAGCGTCTGATTCTATCTGTTCCTCGTCCATTGCCGCAAAGGTATAGACGGAAGGGTCTTTTATTCGCATGTAGAGATACTGGTCGAAGATGAGCGCAAACTGGCGGTCAACGTCAACGCCAATTCGGGACTTCAAAGGTTCTGGCAAGGCGCCCACCGCCATGTTCTCGTAATATGTGGACAAACCCTCGTTAAACCAGAGGTTTGGGGGTATATGAGTGTTAACGTACGGCGCCGCAGTATCATAAAACGCGTGGAACATACGGTGTGAAAGCAACTGCCAATCACGAAGAAGGCTATTGTCAAAGGAAGCCGCTGTAACGGCGGTCCCGGCGCCCCCTATTACCCTGCCTTCTGGATCGTCAGACGGCAGCAGGACCACGCTGTACTTTGGGGGCTTACTTTCAAACAGATCCGCGTAATAGGCAAAAAGCTCGCTGAAACCGATTGTTTCCATTAATTCGCTGCCTGTTGTTGGCGCGTATACGCTCAATCCGTCTTCGGTTTCCAATATGTTGCTAAATCTGCCGAAAACGAATGCGTCTTTGGAAAGGGAGTTGATGTCGCACCAGCCCGGACTATCTATCCTGTCATATGGAATGATCTCAGTAAACTCATAGGGGAAATCAAAAGAAAACGACATACTGGCGACAGACCGCCGTATGCCCACGTCGTCGTACCTATAGAACAAAGCCGGAAGCAGGAACGCCTGGTCTCCGTCAAAAACAATGTAATCCTCGCTGATTGCGCCCCTGTTCCCGTGTTTTGTTGGCAAACCTACAGGCACGTCATAAACTATGGTTGTTTTGCCGGCGCGCGGTACTGGCGCGGCGATGACGCCATCGGCAAGAAATGTCTCTTTGGATCTCCCCCGTTCGTCGAAACAGCCAAGGACATTAACATCCTTATCGCCTAAATAAATGAAGGCCGAGTCCAGTTTTCTGAAAAACGGCGATGAAATAGTCATATTGACCCTAAGGGCCCCAGGGAGCCCACCCGGGCCGGGGCTGCCGTCCGCTAAAGAAACAACATAATCGTAGCTCATGGGTAAATCCAACGTAAAGAGGCAAACGATAAAAGCAGCCAGCGCTACCGCCAGAAAGATGGCGACAGTGGCAACGATTTTAATATTCTTTTTTACTACGTTAACTTTGTTGGCTTTTTTCATATACATTCTAAATCCTTGCGCCTGACTCCTAACTTCACTATGTAATATTAGATTATATCAATTTCAAAACCGATTTCGTCGCAGAAGATGTCCCACTCGTATATAGCGCTTTGATCGAACATCGCTTCATGTATGCCCGGTTCTGTTATATCGTCAATCCCCGCAATTTTCGCCCAAAAAGCGTATTGAAGCAGTAATCTGTGAAGAACTGCCGAGAATTTTTTCACCTCTTCCTGGATTTCGTCACTGTTGTACCGGACGCCCCGCCTTTGCACCTCCGCCATGAAAGGTTCCTCATTGAGCAGGACCACGCTGGCATATGGATAATAAACATTGTCCAGCCTGAACATAGCGGCGAACGCCGACTCAGTCAGGTCAAGGATATCAATGATGTCCTCCCTGGGCATATAGTCGATGTTAAGGGTTTTATAATTCGGTATCAGGGCATAGCCCGCAAAGTACATTTTAATGGTTTCATAGTCGTCGCCACAGACCATTTTCAATAAGTCGTCCAAATCAATGGATTTTTCGCTTGCGCCTATCTCCACGAGGCTCTTAATGAAACCATCGGGGCGTCCTGTTTTCTGGTCAATCAGGTAATTTATGGCATCTATGATAATCGGCACTTTTACTCCAAAATAGTAATCCTGTTGCGCCTGGTACATGCCGAGTTGCTCGTCCGCAGGGTTCAGGCCGAGGAACCCAGGCTCCTTCAACGAAAAGTACAGGTATTTAAGATACTTTTCCTCAAAAGTCTCAAGCTGCCCCATTTCGTAATTATTCCTAACCTCAATGGGGAGCAGGCCGGAAGACAGATTGACATAATAATCCGCCAGTCCCACATATATCCAGTTGCCTGTAACATAACGCAAGTTGCGCGGCTTTATTTTGCTGTCGAAGAATGAGTGGTAAACCACGTTGGACAAAACCTTATAGTCGTCAATAAAACGCATATCCATTGAGACCGCAGAACAACGGCTTCCCACGCCGCCTACTATGATAGAATAGTCATAGGGATGATTGCGGAGCAGTACTATCGGCACGTCGTCCAGAGTTTGGCCGAATATCTCGGTGAAATAATCAAGGTATAATGTCAGCGTGTCGATAGTATATTGAGGGATGCCATCTGCGGCAGCAACGTCGACGTATATTTGCTCGCTAGTCAGGGTCCCACCGTAATCGAATCTCTCAAAATGCCCGAAGCAAAACGCGGATTTGCTAATACTGTTAAAGAAATCCCACGTTGGCTTGTTTACGTAAAGTGAACGCGAACCGTCCAGGGGTTTATTATACGGAATAATGGATTGCCAATCGTCTGGGACCTGAAAATCAATCGAAACGCTTTTTATGTATTTGTCCATTGAATCAAGCAAATCAGGATCAGTATACGGCAGCAGAAAAACATATTCGCCTGAGAATGTCAGCAAATCGTCAAAGAAAGAGCCTTGTGTATAAGGCATGCTGTCAAAGATATCGCTTAGCGCCCCAATCCGGGCTTCATATTTGAAGTTTAGCTTTCTGGTTTTTTTCTCAACCGGGCCTATTACCATTAAGTCCCCGTTTTCATAATACGGGACCTCCTCACCGTTCCCGTCGAGGCAGTCATACCATATGGCGTCTGTTTTGCCCATGTAAAAGAGCAGGGTGCGATCCTCGGGCAGGGATTTTATATCCACAGCCATATCGATAATCAGTTCCCCATAAGACGGGTCTGCTGTTACTACATAGCTTAACGAATATTTTGCCTGGTCTACGCGCCACAGAAAAACAGCGCTTAAAACAATTGCAGCGGCTAAAACCGCAACGCAACAGGAAACCACGATTATACCGCGTTTAGACTTAATGAAAGCAATCAAATTACAATCCCCTCCTCTGGAACAAACATAAAGAAAACAAAGCGTTCACGGTAGGCCTCGTTGGATAAGACAAAACCGAACCCGAAGCCAAACGGCGCAAGATTCGGTCAGTTAAATGGGTGGTGGAGACTTGCGGACTTGAACCGCAGACCTCTCGCGTGTGAGGCGAGCGCTCTAACCAGCTGAGCTAAGCCTCCGACATAGACCGACGCTATTTGCGCTCCTCAGCTACTTTGATAGTATATTGCCCGCCACGCATAATGTCAATGTTTTCTTTTGCTTTTATAGTGACAAAAACGAGGAGTAAAACGAAGGAGGACGGTTCTCCAGGAACACAAGAGAACCGTCCCTCCCTGTGCTTATGTTCGCTAACTAAAGCTCAAACTCTACGGATTCGCGCAGAGGCACATAATCGTCTCCGTTCCAGAGGAAAACCTTTGCCGTGTACGCGCCGTTCGCAAGAGCAACCGATGAGCCTATCGTGACAGACGCGCCAGCCGCTACAATTTCTGTTTCTGAAACCATAGTCAACATCCTGCCCGCTTTGTCGTATTGCGCTATTATGAACATCGCGTTGATCGCATTTGCAGTTGTGTTGGCATAATCAAAGGAAACCGCTATTTTACCGCCTTCGAATGATACCGCGAGCGGCATTGCGGCAATAGTCCTGTCGCCTTGCGCCGCTACAATAGACCCCTCGTTGACAGCCCTTCCCGTTTTGGTGTCAAACCAGATATAGCCTTCCGGGAGTTCAGGAAGCACCTTAAAAGCCGCGCCCTCTGTATATGCCTTTTTGAAGGAATCGCCGCCCTGAGCGGGCTCAAATGTGATGATAGATTGTGTCGGCCTGATCTCTGTAAAGCTGACTCTCGGCGACATCGCGTCCTTGGCGACGGTTTTGACGATAATCTCACTGCTGACTGTAAACCATTTCACGGCTTTGATATCCTGCGAAGACGCGCCGAAATACACAACATACTTACCCGGCTCAATTACCCAGACGCCCGCCTGATCGTCGTATGACGCTAACGACATGGCGTCAAACTTTGCGCTGACCGTCTGGCTGCCGTCCGGTTCGAGTAAAGCAGTCTTGCCATAACCTTTTAGCTCCTTTACCGGCTTAACCATCGAAACGCCCGGCGCACCTATATAGAACTGAACAACTTCCTTACCGGCGACGCTGCCAGTGTTGGTTATCTTCACGCTAGCCGTCAGGATGTCGCCAACCCCAGTGAACGCCGCTTTATCAAGAGCCGCGTCGCTATAACCAAACGTCGTATAGCTCAGGCCATAGCCAAACGGATAGGTGACAGGCACGTCAAACGTATCATAATAACGGTAGCCCACGAAAATACCCTCGTTATATGTCGCGCTGCTTCCTGCGAATTGACCCTCCGAAGGATTCAGCTTCTGGCCGTTTGCAGCGTTTCCTACAACGTCGATCGGCACGGATGTGGGGGTTTTCCCTGACGGATTAGTGTCTCCGAAGATTACGCTCGCCGCCGGGGCCCCGCCGCCCATACCTTGTTCCCAGGTCATAATGATGGCGTCAGCCTGGTCTTCCCAATCGGATATTCTCACCCAAGTACCCATGTTAAGCACTACGATGAACGGGATGCCTTTGCTGCGGGCGAATGCGGAGCCTTGTGTAATAAGGTTCTGTTCATTGTTGCTGAGCCGGTAGCCTGTATCTCCCGCGCTTGACGGAATCGAGGTTCCGTTGACGTCGCTGCTTTCGCCTGACGTCCGCTTGACGCAGTAGACTACCGCGCTGATATCGTCGTCCGCCCATGTATCCCAAAGGGATTGGGCAATAACGCGTTCACCGCTGGACGTAGTTAGACCGGTCGCCGAGAGCGTAGCGGTGTTAATCAAGTTGTCCGCTCCGACGATATTTGCTATTGCAGTGTTTAGCGAAGGAACCGCATTGCTGTCTGCCGTTGACATGTTGACCGCGCCGCTGCCCGTTCCGCCGCTAACAAGCGAATTGGCCGCCAGACCGAGTGAAAGGATTTTTCCTGAAGGCTCCTTATCAAGCGGTAACGCGACCTCGTCGTCTGCGAATTGAGCATTCTTTAGTAGTATTACGCTTTCTGTGCCAATTTCCATGCCTATAGCACGATTAGCGGCCTTTAATTCAGGATCTGTCGCTCCCATGCTCAGCGGCCTGTCATTGAACACTGGTGTTTTGATTATATACTGCAGTACGCGCCTACACGCCAGATCCACATCGTCCTGAGTCAGCGGATGCGCGGCGTTGCTGACCGCAGTCGTTACAGCGCTTGGATCGCCCGCATACTGCGCCATGTCAGCCCCTGACTTGACTCTGCTACCGTCGCCCGACGCAATCGGGCTGCCGTTGTTAAAACCGGGGTAGATGTCCCCAGCATTTCCCCATGACGTATTCGCTATGGCGCCCAAGGCGGTCCGGCCGCCCCAGTCAGTCATGACAAAACCGCCAAATCCCCATTCATTTCTGAGGATAGTCGTGTTTAAGCTGTAATTTTGCGCAGAGCTCACGCTGTTTACCTGATTATATGAAGTCATGACCGACCATGGCTGCGCTTCTTCTATCGCATACTCGAAACTCCTCAAATAAACCTCGCGAAGTGCCCTTGTGCTGACATTGGTTGGGAGGTTAAACCTGTTCGATTCCTGATTATTAGCGGCGAAGTGCTTGACGGTCATTCCTACATCCTGTGTTTGGAAGCCTTTTACCTCCGCTGCTGATGTGTTGCCTGAAAGGAACGGGTCTTCTGAATAATACTCAAAGTTACGCCCATTGAGGACGCTCCTGTGGATATTCTGCCCTGGCGCGAGGGCAATGTCATTGCCAAAGTAATACTGCTCTTTACCCCAGGCTGTCCCCATTACTTCGCTCAGTTCCTTGTTCCAGGCGGATGAACGGGCGCTGCCATTAGGCCAGAACGTAGCGTTCCTTTCTGCGGGCGTGGCGCTGGAAGTACTCGTATTGCTTACTGTTACCCTTAACCCGGCGGGTCCGTCGGACAGAGACGTCGTCGGTATGCCGAGCGCCGCGATCGCGTATGAACCGCCCGCGCTGCCGGGGATCCTGCCGCTGCCGGGGAGCAATCCCAACGAGTTGAGCCCGGAAAGCAGGGTAGCCCTCTGCGTTGTGGTCATAGCCGCGATGACCTGCGTTATGACATCGTCGACGGACTGGGGAACCGTTCCTCTGAAATGGCCGGCTTTCCATGTTATAAAGTTGGGATCTGATTTAACATCCGTCAAACGAACCGTACTATTGTTAACAGTATAATTGAACGTAGCGACCGTACTCGCCGCCGCGTTTGTGCTTGTCGCTATGGCTTTTACACAGAATGATCCAGGCGTCGAAGGCGCGACGACACACAAAGGCTCTCCATATTTGGTAGAGGCCATTGTCGGATCCGGTGTTTCCGCCGCAGTTGAACCTGTAGTATAGAATATCTGAACCCCATTAGCAATCGCAACGTTACTGTAAAGCCAGATAGATGAGTTAATCCCGATAGTTGAGTTATTGCCGGGGCTTGCTGTCGGCGCGGCAGTACGGGTCGTTCCCGCCGTAACCTGCAACATGGCGGCGCTGGATTCGGCGTTAGCCCCCGAATCGTCTGTAACAACGCAGCGATACCAGGTTCCGCTTATATCGACTGCCACTGATTCAAGCGTCAGTACAGAAGTCGAGTATCCTGAGCCGCCGCTTGTTACGGCGAGCCAAGGACCACTCGCGCCCCAGCCTGATTGCCACTCGAAACTGTACGGTTCATCGCCGCCTGCCACCGCAACCTTGAATACAACATCCGCGTTTGCTAAAACATTTTGCGGTATGGGCGACTCGATTATACTCAGCGGATCATCCGCCGCGTAAGCAACAGCGCCGAATAAGCCAAAGATACTACTTGTCGCCAGAATACTGATTGCCAATAATACACTGAGGGTTCTACAAGAAAATAATTTTTTCACAACTGCATCCTCCTAATTGTGATGAATAATTATTATTGCGTTGTTCCTCGCTTGCCTTTTTTATGCAGAGGGGGGCGCTACGCCACTTGGCGAGCGCCCCCTGCCTGCGCGTGAGAAGCCGTGTGTTTGTTACTTCACCAGGACAGCCCTGTAAGTAAATGTATAGTCGGGGAACATATCCGGCAGACGGACTCCGATAATCTCGAATTCATCTCCTGAATTGAGGAAGTCGATCTGGGCGCCGTTGATAACGAAAGACTTACCGTCGCTGCCCACAACGCTTGTCTTAGCGCCGGGGACGGATACTCCATTTACCTTGACGTCGAACGCTGCGGATGAAAGGTCGATATTAGCATTGAATGACGCCAATATGCTGTTGCTCGTGCCACTGATTTTCACAGTCCAGACCGACGGGTCGTACGCTACGACGCTGATCGGGGAAGCGATCTGCGCTTCTCCTTCAACATAGACGACAGCGTTGAGAGTGCCCGCCGCCGAAAGGTCTGCTTTCTTAAGCGCGACGACAGCTTTGCCGTCAGCGACGATGGCTTCGCCAATGACCGCGCTACCCTTTTCGATCTTGACGATAGCGCCGTCCTCAGCGTTGGTCGCCACGGGGATATTCGCATTGAAGCCGGCGACTACCGATTTCACTTCCGGAACGACCGTAGTTAGAGCCGCGCCACCTGGGGCTGTTACTGACAATGTGGTTAGAGTCATAGCAGTGTTGGTGTTAAACGTGATGCGCATGATGTGTTCGCCTGGGGTGAGATTGCCCATCGATACACCGGACACGCTCGCCGCCGCGTTGAACGTGACGCCATCGCCGCCGTCCATCGAAAGCGTCAAGCCTCCAGCTGACGTGCCGCTGCCGGTATATCCGAAGGTATACGCGCCGGGCCTTTGAATGTAAAGTTTATACTCGACGTAAGTCGAACGTCCGCCTGTCGCCATAGCTCCGCGCGTCGCCGGGCTAACGAGAGTGGACGAAGATATATAACCTTCCTTCCAATAGACCTTCTGATTATATGTCCTGACGCCAGTCGTTGAGTTCTGTGTGTATATAGTGCCACTCCAGCTTGTGTTGCCGGATGCGTTGATGTTTATCGGCGCGCCCTGGAGGTCGGGTCTCACCAAAGGCGGGGTCTCCTGGTTTTTCGTAAGACCGAAGCCGATCGGGAACAGCGGTGGCTGGGACATGTCGCCGAGTGTTTGCGGGCCGGCCGGCCACGCCCAGGCCGATCTGCCTGTGAAGTCATAATTGGGGTCGAAAAGCAAGTCAGCTACTCCTCCAGCTTCTGTGCCGAACCAGCCGCACATGATGATCGCGTCTACGCTGTCGTACCAGCCCGATATAACCATCGGACGGCCGGACAGCATCAGCACGATGACTTTAGCATTGGGATAGTTCGTCTTAACGCTTTGGACTTGCGCCAGATACGTGTCATTAAACTGCAGAGTCGCGGCCGCCGAGGCAGTTGTTATGTTTGTCTGGTCGCCGCTTCCTTCAGCGTATGACGTTTCGCCTATGCAAACGATAGCTACCTTCACGTCAGCTGGAGTCCCCGTCACGCCGCCTGACGCGTTATACAGCACACCTGTGCCTTTCGCGTCCCTTACGGCGTCTATAATCATACGGCCATTGTAGGTGTTATAGTTCGTCGAGCTTCCGCCTTGCCATGAAGCGACCCAGGATCCAACCTGGTAGCCGATGTCCTGCGCGAATGTGCCAGCTACGAGGATCTGGTTGGGTGGAACTGTCTGGAGCGTATCCCATATGCTGGGGTCGTTCTTGAGAAGCACTAATGACTCGCGAACCATTTTGCGGGCGAGGGCGACATGCTCTGGGCTTCTAATCGTGGCTTGGAGAGCTGTGTTTGCCCTTGCCTTCGCGAATTGGACGCCGCCAATAGTATCAAATAAACCTTGTTCAAACTTGACGCGCAGTATGCGAGATACGGCGTCGTTGAGGCGCGCAACGGTAACGGCGCCGCTGTTGACGTTCGAGATCATAGTCTGGTACCATCCGGTGGCCGATGTGCACTCCGAAGCGCTAACGACCATCGCCAAGTCTACGCCGGCGTTGAAGCAGTTAGCGTTCCTGGCTGCTTGGTTAGCTCCGGTGATGCCGTTAGTGTGCGCGTTATAGTCGGATACTACGAAGCCGGTGAAACCGAGGCCGCCTTCGCTCTTCGGCTTCTTGATCAAATCTTGCATCGGGCCAAACTCATGCATCTTCAAGCCGTTGATCGAGCTGTATGAAGGCATGAAGCAGCGGGCGCCCGCCTCTACCAAAAGTTTATATGGCACAAGCAGTTCTTGGATTATCGGCATGGCTTTCAGTTGCTCTGTAGTCAAAGCCTTGAGCGCGGCAGTCGTGGTCGGTAGGGAAGGAATGATCATATTGCCCGTGTTAGCTCCGTTATAGGTATAGCCTTCGCCAAAGAAGTGCTTCATGCAGACGATGGCTGTATCAGGTTCCGAAAGGAACGGGAACTGGTTGGGATGGTCATAGTCGGTGTTGAGCGCCGAATAGTCGACAGGTCTGCCACCCTGCATGCCTTCTGTACACGCGGCGGCCATAATGCCATTATAAAGGGGATCGTTGTTCCAACCTTCGTGTGTGCGGCCCCAGCGGTAGTTCTGCGGGGTGCAGACGGCGGGGCTGAAACTGCCTTGTATACCGATGGCGCGCATCTCCTCGGCGGTTGCGTGGTAGTAATCCTTCAGCAGTTGGATGGTGCTTTGAAGCTTTGGAGAACTCAGGTCTGTTATGCCGCCGGCGATGTTAGCCGCCTGGTAATTATGCGGGTAGAGCGTTGTGTGGGCGCCGGCGTTGTTGGAGTTCATATGGCCGGTGCCATGTACGGCGTCTATCTGGTATAATACAGGGATTTGCAGCGGCGTCGCCGCAGCGTAGTTTTGGATGTTGTTCATCATGGTCGTCCATCCGGCTGGAGTGTTCGGGCTGGGAACGCTTCCGCCGCCGGATAGGATAGAACCGAGGTAATACGTCTGAATGTAGCTTTGTGTTGCGTCTCTTTGGAGCTGGATCGTCTGACCGGCTTTTTCCTCAAGGGTCATACAGTCAACCAGCAGTTGCACGCGCCACTCTATCGGTAGGGAAGGATCCTGCCAAGGCCTACCGCCAGGGCTGTTGAGAGCCGCTAGGCGCGCTGTCGCCGAAGGACTGCCGCCCGCGAATGCTTTAGCGGGATTATCTGGATACCCCGGAAGGCTGGAATAATCCTCGGCTGAAGTCGACACTGGGGCTACAAATACCATTAGGGAAAGAGCGATCGCCACCGACATTACCAGGGAAAGCGCTCTGCGTAAGAATCTTTTCATAAAGTGAAACCTCCATTAATAATATATGAGAATATTAAATCGATTTAGCTATTGTATTGACTCAGGCAATGATTTCATTAAGGCCTGACTGCGGGGAAAACAGGGATATAGTCGTAGTCCCAAAGGAATAACGCGTATTTATACCCGCTGGTCGGGTATTTTGAGACATCCATGTCGAACGCCAGCTTATACGCGGTGTTCGCGCTGACGCTTACATCGGTCTGCTCCATGTCGACAAGGCGACCGGTGCTGTCATACACAGCCAGTATCGCGTATCCGTCAAACGCCTCGTCAAGGCTGTTGGCGACTAACGCGACGCCGGTTTTCGGATCAAGCGCGCAATCCCACCTGAAGGTATTGGCGTAAATCACCGACGAAACACCGTCGTTCGTAGCGGCGACAGTCAGCTTATATTCAATCGGGTTGATTCCTTCGACAAGCGCGGGTATCGCAATGCTGCCGCCAACAGTCAATCCCGCCCAGCGAGACGCGTCAACATACGTATCGATATACGAGCCGTAGGTCAGCGCCCCCGGCAGGTATGAGCCAACCGGATTCCCGTTTTCGCCGGCGTAATAGGCGTCAGCGTTGGTGTACTCGCCGAACGCATAGCTGTAATCGATTGCGGGTGATAGGTTTGCCAGGAACACATCAGGCATCGGAATAACGTCGACCAATGTGAGTCCCTCTACAAACCCGCCCTGAGTTTCATCCAACCAGTCAAAGGTCGCTACCATAGCTCCGTTCACAAACGAAGCGTCGAAGTATGATCCTACCGGTGCGCCTGTCTCTCCCATATAAAAAACGTCCGTAGAACCTGCGGACGCCGTTAGGGTGAGTGTCAGGACGCACATAGCGGTAGCCAGAACTGCCGCGATGCGGCGGATTGCGCCTTTTGATTGGCTTTTTCTTGCGGTTTTTAAAAACATGCGGGTATCACTTCCTTATTAATATTTTGCACTGCGTATTTGTGAATATACTTCTGATCCATCCATCAACGCCAATCGCAATCATAAACTGTCGCGGTTATAACCCTCTGTTTCCCCCCGCAAAGCTAGAGCCCAAGAAAACTTTGCAAACATTGTGGTTATTTTATTATTCATACCGCTAGCCCAGTTGACATCTGCGCCTGGCGCCTATGACAAACCGCATATGTGTATCTAGATGTACCTAAATACGATAAAGATACCAATAATAGATACTATACATAGTGGTTTGCTGAAAAAAAGAATACTCCCATATTCCAGAAATGTCAAGTGTTTTCTGAAGTTTATCTGAAGTTTTCTAAAGTTTTCTGGAGTTTATATCTGAGGTTTTTTCTTTATCCTAAAGTGGGCTTTTCCCACAACCCAAAGTGTTGCGCCAGAATTCAGGAGTCAGGAGTCAGGAGTCAGAATACGGGGGTTAGACGAGAGGATTTTCTTGTTTTTAATTTACAGAAGATAACCATTAAGGTACTATTAGGTACTAAAATACCGCCATTTTCTCAACTGTTCTTCATCAATAGATACATTATCGCTTTTTGCACGTGAAGGCGATTTTCAGCCTCATCGAAAATCTCACCCGCGTGTTCTTCGAAAACTTTTTCCGTTATCTCCTCGCCCCTGTGCGCCGGCAGACAATGCTGAACCATACATCCGGGGTTTGCTAGCGCTAATAACGAGTCGTTGACCTGATAACCCTGGAAAGCCTTTTGCCGTTTTTCAGATTCCACCTCCTGACCCATCGACGCCCAAACATCCGTAAAAACCACATCCGCCCCCGCAGCCGCGATTTCTGGTTGGTAGGTCATTACAAACTTACTTCCCGTAACGCCCTTTGCGAAATCCAACGTCATTTGATCCGGCCAGTATCCATCTGGGCACGCCATAGATACATCCATTCCACATTTAAGGCAACCGGCTATAATGGAATTGGCTACATTGTTCCCGTCGCCGATAAAACACGCCTTTAGTCCGCCAAGCCGCCCCCTATGCTCGCGTATCGTCATTAGGTCGGCTAGCACCTGGCAAGGGTGCTCAAAATCGGTCAGCCCGTTGATAACCGGAACACTGGAATACTTCGCGAGTTCTTCGACCTCTTCCTGGTCGAACGTGCGTATCATTATACAGTCGCAATATCGGCTAAGAACGCGCGCCGTGTCCTTAATCGGCTCGCCCCGTCCTAACTGGCTGTCCGAGCTTGCCAGAAAAATTCCGTGCCCACCGAGCTGGGATATGCCCGCTTCGAAAGAGACCCTTGTGCGTGTGGAATTCTTCGCGAATATCATGGCAAGCGTTTTACCGGGTGGGAAATCGTGTTTTTTGCCCGATTTGCGCTCAGCCTTGAGCCTATCGGCTGTATCAAGTATCAAAATGATATCATCACTTGACAAATCCAGCAGTTTCAGCACATCCTTATTCATCGTACGTCCCCTCCAGCACAGTTTTTAATATGGCGAGTCCTTTGTCGAGCTCATCATAGGTTATTGTCAGCGGCGGCATCATCCTGAGCGCGTCGGCCCCCGCTGTGAGGATAAGCAGCCCGTTTTCGGAGCAAGTTTGCGCGACTTTTTTTGGCGCCGCCCCATCAAGCGAGATACCTATCATGAGGCCCATGCCACGAATCTCTTGAACAACAGGCAAATTCCAGCCCTTTATTGCGTCGCAGGCGTATGCGCCCTTTTCAAGAATGGCAGCGAGCGCCGCGTCGTCAAGTTGGCGCAAAACCTCAAGCGCACCGGCTGCTGCCACCGGGTTAGCGCCAAACGTGGTCGCGTGCGTACCTGGCGTAAAAACGCCGGAGCATTTCTCGTTTGCCATTATGCCGCCCATTGGCAATCCGCCCGCTATGCCTTTGGCAAAACTGACGACATCCGGGGATATTCCGTATTGTTGGTACGCGAACAGCGACCCCGTCCTGCCGACGCCAGTTTGCACTTCGTCAACAAGGAGCAGCAAATCGTTTGCCGCACATATATCCGCGACGGCCTTTACATAGCCGGGGTCAAGCGGAAGTACGCCGCCTTCGCCCTGTATCAGCTCTATCATCAAAGCGCATACGCCGCCGCCCGGCTCCGATGCCGATTCCGCACCCAGCGTATCTTCCAACGCTTTGATATCGTTTGCCGGCACATGTATGAACCCTTCTGTAAACGGGAAAAAATAGTTATGAAATTCATCTTGCCCCGTCGCGGCGAGCGTTGTAATCGTCCTGCCGTGAAAACTTTGAAGTAAGCTGATTATCGTGCTTCTGCCTTTGCCATATTTGTCAAACGAGTACTTCCGGGCAATTTTGATCATACCCTCGTTAGCCTCGCCCCCGGCGTTTGAAAAGAAAACTTTTGCCATACCAGCGCGGGAGGTGAGTTCGCTGGCGAGCTTCACATAAGGCTCGGAATAGAAAAGGTTTGAAATGTGCTGCAACTTGAGCGCTTGCGCGTACACCGCCTCCGCCCACTCTTTATTGCCGTAGCCAATGGAACTCACGCCGATCCCGCTGGTAAAGTCGATGTATTGCTTTCCTTCGGGGCTGTAAAGAGTCGCCCCTTCGCCATGCTCGATCGCCACGTCATACCGTCCGTATGTCTGCATAACATATTGCTCGTCAAGAGCCTTTATTTCGTCGCTTGTCATAATGATTTATCCACCTTTCAATGTATTAATATATCAATGTATCATCGTTCCCGCGCCTTCGTTTGTCAGCATTTCTATCAGTATCGAGTGCGGGATTCTCCCGTCAAGGATGTGTGTCCTATTCACGCCACCCGCAATCGCATCGGCGCAGCATTCAATCTTTGGAAGCATGCCGCCCGCGATGATATTGTTTGCCACCAGGTCTGGGATCTCTCCTGATTCTATATCTTTTATTAGCGTACTCTCATCGCCCCTCACCCTCAGCACTCCGCGCGTGTTGGTAAGCAGGATCAGCTTTTCTGCTCCGAGAGCCACCGCGAGCCGCGCCGCCGCCGTATCAGCGTTGACGTTGTACGAAGTCTCGTAGTCGACGCCGTACGCGACTGTTGCGACAACTGGTATGCGCCCGTTATCGATCGCTTGTAAAACGACGCTCGGGTTTACGGCGGTTATGTCCCCGACGTATCCATAATCCTGCCCGTCGCCTTTGTCGAGCCGCTTGGCTTCAAACAGCTTGCCGTCAAGCCCGCAAAGGCCGATGGCGCAGCCACCCTTGCGAGCGATAGTCGATACAAGATCCTTGTTGACTTTGCCGCAAAGGACACTTTGCGCTATGCTCATCGTTTCCTTGTCTGTGTACCGTAGCCCATTGATGAAACGTGATTCCATGCCGAGCCTATCAAGCATATCATTTATTTCCGGGCCGCCGCCGTGGACAAGCACCGCGTGAATACCGACAAGTTGTAACAGTATAATATCATCCATGACCGCGCCAAACAACTCCGGGCTGATCATCGCGTTGCCGCCATACTTGATCACGACGATTTTGCCTGCGAATTTCCGAATATAAGGCAGAGCCTCGATAAGAGTTTGTGCCCGCTCATAATTATTGTTAATCATTTTATATCACCCCAACTAGTTGTTAGCCACTAGTTGTTAGTTGTTAGTCACTGATAACTGACAACTGGTCACTGACAACTGGTAACTGACAACTAACAACTAACAACTAACAACTACGTCCTGTAGTCGCCGTTGATTTTTATATATTCGTATGTGATGTCGCAACCCCAGCAAACGCACTCGGCCGAGCCTTCTCTCATTTTTATATCGATCACGACATCATGCCTCGTAAGTATCTTTTTTGCCAGATCTTCGTCAAATGGGAGACCGCGCCCGCATGCGCAAACAGCGATCCTGCCCGCCTCCGACTCGAACGCGACGTCGACGCCGTCCGGGTCGAAGTCCACGCCACTATACCCCATCGCGCATAACACGCGGCCCCAGTTAGCGTCCGCGCCGAATATCGCGGCTTTGGTTAGAGTCGAAGATATAACCGATTTGGATAATGTCTCAGCATCATCTTCACTCCCCGCGCCCTTTACGCGACAGGTGATCAGATGCGTCGCGCCCTCTCCGTCGGAAGCCATCTTTTTGGCAAGCTCTACACACAGAGCTTCCAGCGCTTCGGAAAAAGCGTCGTAATCCGCGCCGAAGCCGGTTATCTCCGCGTTGTCGGCCATTCCGTTGGCAAGCAAGGAGAGCATATCGTTAGTTGAAGTGTCGCCGTCGACCGAAATGCGGTTAAAACTGACTTTTGCTGCGGCGGTTAGCGCTTTGCCTATCATCTCCGAGCTTATTGCGCAGTCTGTCGTCAAGAATGCCAGCATCGTCCCCATATTCGGGTGGATCATGCCGCTGCCCTTCGCTATGCCGCCGATGCGGGCAGTCTTCCCTCCTACAGTGAATTCCACGGCGAGTTCTTTCATTGCCAGATCTGTAGTCATGATAGCCGCAGCCGCGTCCTTTGAGCCGTCGTATGATAAACTAGCGGCAAGCTCGACAGCGCCGTTTTCAATTGTGGCGACCGGAAGTTCTTGCCCGATTACTCCTGTCGACGCGACTATCACGTCGCTGGCGCTCATATCCAGCTCCGACGCGACTGCCTGGCACATGCGGAGCGCGTGTTCGGCGCCATGCGGCGCGCAAGCGTTGGCGTTGCCGCTGTTGGCGACAACGGCGCGCGCACGTCCATTCGCCAGATGCTCTTTAGAAACAAGTAGCGGCGCAGCCTTAACGACGTTTTTCGTATATACAGCAGCAGCGGCGCATTCGCAATCAGCAACGATCAACGCCAAGTCTTTTTTGTCCGTATTACTCGTTTTGACGCCTACATGTATCCCTGACGCCCGGAAACCTTTCGCGGCGCACACGCCGCCTTCAATGAATTTCATAGCAAGTTTCTCCTCATAGTATCCTTTAGCATTATATCCATATTCTGTACTGCCGCTCCCGCCGCGCCTTTGCCGAGGTTGTCAAACCGCGACGTCACAATCGTCAAACCGTCGTCCCCGCTAACTGTAATCTCCAGCATGTCCGTATCAGCGCCCCAATTACACTCCAGTGTACCCGAGCCTAGTTCCGGCGCAACTTTCACATACTGCTCGTTTGAATAGTAACCCATTAGGCTTTCGAGAATCGCCCACGCCGAGGGGTTCCCAGTTAGCATATCGTTATGTAGCAGTATGGTTGTTGCAATACCATTATAATAATCAGATACGACCGGGCAGAAAACTGGCGCGCGCGTTAGGCCAGTAACATGAATGATCTCCGGTAGATGCTTGTGGTGCAGATCGAGTCCATACAACCTAGGGGCGAACATATCGGGGGTCTTATTCTCCTCATATGCGCGGATCATCTGCTTCCCTCCGCCGGAATACCCTGTGATCGACATGCACGTCAACGGGTAGTCACGCGGCATGATCCCAAGCGCTATGAGCGGGTAGACCGCCGCGATAACGCCTGTGGCATGGCAGCCTGGGTTCGAGACGTTTTGCGCTCCGGCGATTTTCTCCCGTTGCAAAGCGGACAGTTCCGGGAATCCATATACCCAGCCAGGGCTGGTCCTGTGTGCCGTCGAAGCGTCGATGACGCGGGTTGTGCCGTTTTTGATCAGCGAGACAGATTCGCGCGCCGTTTCGTCGGGCAAGCATAAGAATACCAGATCAGCCTCGTTAATACGCTTTCCGCGCTCCGCGATATCTTTGCGTTTTTCCTCGTCAATGCCAAGCAGTTCGATATCGTCCCTACAGCGAAGTCTTTCATGTATTTGCAGCCCGGTCGTCCCCTCCCGGCCGTCAATAAAAATCTTAGGTTTCACAAGATAACAACACCCTTCTGCTTGTAAAACGGTACAAAATTACAAGATTGATCGAGTATAGCAGAAAATGAATAATTATGCAATAGTTTTTTGAAAAAATTTTAAATAATCGTAATTATGTTGTTACTGTTCAGACGGCATCCAAAAACACAGGTTGGTTACAGCCAACGCACTAGTACATTGGTGGAAACTTGTAGTATTAGCCAAAACTTGTGTGCGGAGCCTGTAACCATTGCGAGTTTTTGAATACCCCCTGAACAGTAGCATTGTGTTGCATATTATTCACTAAATTACTGCATAAATTCCATTATATTCATGATTCATCTTAATTCCTTGCCTTATGGGCTGAAAACAGATATACTTACGTTAACAAAAATCAGCGTTTTTATAATCAACGGAAATGGAGGCAAGGCTCTTGAAGCTCATGACAATAGATGGCAACAGTATAATAAACCGGGCGTATTACGGCATCAGGCAGCTCACGGCAAGCGACGGGACTCCGACGAACGCGGTGTTTGGGTTTCTCACAACGCTGCAAAAACTGATTGACGAAGAAAAACCAGACGCGCTGTGCGTCACATTCGACTTGCCAGACCCGACGTTCAGGCACTTGCGGTACGACGGCTACAAAGCTCAACGTAAAGGCATGCCCGACGACCTTGCCGTCCAAATGCCAATACTCAAGGAAATCCTCGACGCGATGAACATCCCACGCTATGAGCTTGCGGGTTGGGAAGCGGACGACCTGCTCGGCGCGCTTGCGAAAAAATGCGAAGCCAAGGGATGGGAGTGCGTCATCGTAACAGGCGACAAAGACACATTCCAGCTAGTCACGGATCTTACGCGCGTCAAGCACGTCAAAACGCGCATGGGGCAAACAGAGATAAATGAATACACACCGGCGTCGTTCATTGAGGAATACGGTTTCGAGCCGTCGAAAATTGTCGACCTCAAGGCGCT
>WRNV01000023.1 GCA_009776445.1 Oscillospiraceae bacterium
CGTTTTCTTTCATATACCAATCCTTCACGAGATTGCGGGTCAAGCCCGCAATGACGGGAGTGTAGAGTATTCAGTTGGCGTCAAGTGCATACCCAGGTCATCAAAAAGCAGTTATCTTTCTCCGTAAGGAGCGTTGAGCATAGTTGAGTAAAATAGATTTGTGGCAGATTGAGCGCGAAATAGTCGCTGAAAGCTATAAAACTATCTGCGGCGTCGATGAAGCGGGAAGGGGGCCCCTCGCGGGTCCGGTATTTGCGGCTGCGGTCATACTGCCGTTCGGCATTAGTTTAGTGGGCCTCAACGACTCAAAAAAGCTGTCTGAAGCCAATCGCAACAGGCTTTATGGCGAGATAATAGCTGAAGCGATCGCTTATGGGATCGGGATGGCCGACTGCAAGGAAGTCGATGATCTCAATATTTTGAACGCGACATTTTTGGCAATGAAACGCGCTGTAGAAAAACTTGACGTTACGCCTGACATCGCGCTCATAGACGGCAACCAGGATCCACATTTAGGGATAGTAAGCCAGTGTGTAGTTGGCGGGGACGGGAAATCAGCCTCGATCGCGGCGGCATCGATATTAGCCAAAGTCAGCAGGGACGCCATGATGGTACGTTTAGATAAAGAGTTTCCGCAATATGGGTTCGCAAAGCATAAAGGGTACGGGACTAAACTCCATTTCGAAAAACTGCGCGAATATGGGCTATCTGAGATACACCGCGAGACGTTCCTGAGAAAATTCAAGAAAGAAACGGCAAAGATTATCAATAGCTAGTACAATGCTGGAATAAGGCAAAAGATGGTTTTTCTAATGTACTAGTAGGAGGGCGCCGCATGGACACGAGACAACGCGGGAAATGGGGCGAAAAACAAGCGCTGAATTACTTGCTCGGGAAGAATTATAGCGCCGTTACAGAAGGTTATCGTTCGCGCTTTGGCGAGATAGACCTAATTGTAAAAGACAAAGACTATCTTGTTTTTGTCGAGGTCAAGACAAGAAAGAACGCCAATTTCGCGCAGGCGCGCGAGTATGTCGGCAAAGCAAAACAAAGAAAGATTATAGCGACAGCGAGCTTGTGGTTGGCACTTCACAAAGTGCATCTCCAACCGCGTTTCGACGTTATTGAGATATACGCGCCGGACGGTGAGAATACCAAATCTCCAGAGATAATACATATTGAGAACGCTTTTTAGCAAAGCGTTTATCGTTTAAAATAGTGAGCGCTAGTATATGTGAAGGGGTATGAGCATATGAATTATCGTAGTACGAGGGGCAGCGATAAAAGGATAACGGCGGCTGAAGCGATTATATGGGGGCTGGCGGATGACGGCGGGTTGTATGTGCCTGAACTTTTTCCACTGCTTACTGAAGAAAAAATCGCGGAATTGGCGGGAAAATCGTATCAGGAACGAGCCGCCTACATCATGAACCTGTTTTTGGACGGGTTTGACTCCGAAGAACTAACGCAATTCTCAAACCTTGCTTACAGCGAGCCAGGATATGACCATCCGGCTATCGCGCCGCTTTATAAACTTGACAACAATACGCGATTTCTTGAGCTATGGCACGGACCTACCTGCGCGTTTAAGGATATGGCGTTGCAAATGTTACCGCGTCTTCTGACGTCGTCGCTGAGAAAAACCGGAGAATCGCGCGAGGTTTGCATACTGGTCGCAACATCCGGCGATACTGGGAAGGCAGCACTCGAGGGGTTTGCCGACGTTCCAGGGATAAAAATCATGGTCTTTTACCCGCGCGACGGAGTGTCTGACATACAAAAACTGCAAATGAGTACGCAAATCGGGAATAATGTCAATGTCGTAGCGGTTGAAGGAAACTTTGACGACGCGCAGACAGGAGTCAAGTCAATATTCTCAGACGCAAAATTGCGGGATGAACTGGACCGGTCAGGTTACTTCCTATCGTCCGCCAATTCGATAAACTGGGGTAGACTCGTGCCGCAGATTGCCTATTATGTTTCGGCATACTGTGATTTGCTTGCCGAAGAGGAAATCATTCCCGGCAATATGATAAACTTCTGCGTTCCGACTGGGAATTTTGGCAATATACTGGCGGCTTGGTACGCCAAGAAAATTGGCTTGCCCATAAACAAGCTCATTTGCGCCTCAAACCGCAATGATGTGCTTACTCAGTTCATCAGTACAGGAACTTATGACAGGAACAGGACTTTTTTCACAACATCCTCTCCATCAATGGATATTTTGGTTTCCAGCAATCTTGAAAGGCTTCTCTTTGAACTTTCCGGAAAAGATGGTGAAGCTACGCGTGAATATATGTCCGCGCTGTCGCGACTTGGTCGATACGAGATACCTCCAGCTACTAAAGACGAAATAAACAGCGTTTTCGCCGGTGGATGGTGTTGCGAAGACGATACGATGACAACTATTGCCGATGTGTTTTACAAAAATGGGTACTTGATAGACACGCATACGGCGGTAGCTTACAAAGTCCGAAGCGACTATATGTCCGAAACAGGCGACGAGACGCTGACCGTCGTAGTATCGACAGCAAGCCCGTTTAAGTTTTGCGACAGTGTCCTCAAAGCGCTTGGTCGCCAGGTCATCGGAACTGGGGTCGATTTACTTGACGAGTTGGCTGATATTTCCGGATGCGATATACCTGCATCGCTTTCCTCATTGAGGAAAAAACAGCCGCGTTTCACCGGTTCGGTGGCGAAGGATGGGATGAAATCCGCAGTTAAAGGCTTTTTGGGGGTGCGGTAGCATTGGCCCTTTACGCGATAGGGGATCTGCATCTGTCGTTGGGATCTGATAAGCCGATGGATGTGTTTGGCGGCGGCTGGAACAATTATATCGACAAAATAGAAAGCGGGTTCTCGACGCTCAAAACAGACGACGTTTGCGTTTTGTGCGGCGATTCGTCATGGGGCATCACGTTCGAGGAGAGTCTTGAAGATTTCAGGTTTATTGATCGACTGCCAGGGCAAAAAATCATCCTCAAGGGCAATCATGATTATTGGTGGACGACAGTGGCGAAGATGAAAGCTTTTTTTAACGAAAACGGCATAAGTAGTATAGATATACTAAATAACAATTGCTTTTTCTATGAGGACGCTGCGATATGCGGTACGCGAGGTTGGATGATGGAGGGGGAGGACGACGTGGAGCATAACGCGAAGATAATGGCTCGTGAGACAGCTCGACTGCGCGCGTCGCTGCTGGCGGCTGGGGAGGTTGAAAGGAAGTTGTGCTTTTTGCACTATCCTCCTCGTTATAATAATATAGTTTGCGAGGATATCGTAGGCGTTATGGTCGAATATGGAGTAAAGAATTGCTGGTACGGGCACGTCCATGGAGCGGGGCATAGGCTCTCAGTACGCGGGGAAGTGGACGGCATTACGTACGAAATGATATCGGCGGACTTTATTGGTTTTGTACCGCAAAGGATCATGTAGAAAAGCGATGAAATTTAAAAAAATATCACATTTACATCGTTAAAAGTGGTATAATGTATCTTGCCCGCATTTACTATTCTAATTGCTGATGAGGAGGGGATGTGTTGAAATTTCTTAACCGCGCTATAGCCAGGTTTTGCCATAAACATCGCCGGTTTGGCATCCCGCGACTCATGATGTTTGTTGTTTTCATATCAGCCGTTGTGTTTTTGATAGACATGATGGACACGACTGGACTGTTTCTCCGCTTGCTTGATTTCAACGCCGACCGTGTAATGAGCGGCGAAATTTGGCGACTTATCACATGGATATTTCTTCCGGTGAGCGGCAACTTTATTTTTGCCGCGCTTGCGCTTTACTTTTACTATTTCATTGGCGCCACGCTTGAACGTGAGTGGGAAACGCCGAAGTTTACGATTTATTACATTTTAGGAATAGCACTCAACTTAATTCTTGGGTTTGTGTCACGGTATGTTTTCCATATCTATGCTTCCTTAACGTCAAACTATATTAATCTATCTATGTTTTTTGCGTTCGCGGTGTTATTTCCTGATTTTGTCGTAAGATTGTTTTTTATCATACCTATCAAGGTCAAATGGCTTGCATTGATCAACGCCGCGTTTTTCGCTTACTCCATCGTTTTTGGGATCATAGTCGGACAAATTTTTTTAGCGCTGTTGCCGCTTATCGCCCTGCTAAACTTCTTTATTATATGCGGCGAGGATTTGATTGGGTATATTCGCCCATACAAGAGTCGCGTGTCTACACGAACTATCCGCTTTAGGACAGCGGTAAGGCGAGAGGAGCGAAATAAAAACAACCAAGCTTTCCGCCACAAATGTTCTGTTTGCGGGAAAACGGACGTCGATTATCCCGATCTGCAATTTCGCTATTGTTCTCGCTGCAATGGCTACCATTGCTTTTGCGTCGACCACATAAACAGCCATATACATTTTCAATAAGGAGCTGTAACTATGAGGAAAAGCGCTCCACTTAATTATGTCGTTACGTCGATGGCAATTTTTGCCGCAATTGGCATCGTGATATTAGTGTTATTTCCAAACTTCCCTATGATTCTTGGCGGGCGCGGTTCTGACTCCTCTGACGAAGCGTCTGCGCCTACATTGTTTGAGGTATTCGGCGAGCCGTCTTTGCAGATGAAAGGAAGCGGCGCGACGCCGTACCTTCTGGATGTTGTTGAACAACCTGTATCTCTTGAAGAATCGGCAATCCCTGGATGGTCGGGAGCGCCTGAATGGACGAATGAAGCATTATCGCCGACGATACAAGCTCTAAAGCCGCAACCTGTCGAAGGGACGGCACCTGATACTATGCTTACTTCGAGTGAAATTATGGTTGACGAACACATTGTGGACAGTTTTTCATCTCCTGAACGCATTGATTTTGATATTGGCGAAGCATACGCGTTGGTAGAAGGAATTACGACTTTTAGGGGTAATAATTTCCGAGACGGCGCGTCGTATGGCGCCGCCGATATTAAAGATAAAAGATTCGGCGACAAATGGTCGCTTAACACAGGTAGTTTTACCGCTCCCGATGGAGCTTACTGGTCCGGGCATGGTTGGACGGGGCAGCCTCATATAGTAAAATGGCCGAAGCAAACGCGAGAAATTATGAATATGTACGGTTGGGCAAGGGAGCAAGACAATCTAGTAGAGGTTATTTATCCATCTATGGACGGGTACATATATTTCAGCGAGCTTGAAACAGGAGCCGCGACTCGCGATAAGCTTTATCTAGGTTTTCCTTTTAAGGGATGCGGCGCAATCGACCCACGAGGTTATCCAGTGTTGTACATCGGCGCCGGTTATGGTGGCGCCGAGGGCGCGGCGCGCATTTTTATTGTCAGTCTTATAGACGGTTCGATCCTTTATACGTTTGGTTATAGCGACGATTTCGCTCCTCGCGGTTGGACGGCTGCAGATGCCGCGCCTCTTGTAAGCGTGGAAACGGATCAGCTTATCTATCCCAGCGAAAATGGCGTCATTTATATAATCAAGTTAAATAGCGAATTCAATCCTGAAACCAGAAACATTACGATTGCTCCTTCTGTTGTGAAATGGCGTTTTCGAGGCAAGCGATCTCAATCCGGAGGCAAGTACTGGCTTGGTATGGAGGACAGCCCCGCCATATGGCGTGGACACCTCTTTATCGCCGACAATGGCGGGCACTTAGTATGCCTTGACCTAAACACGCTTGAACCTGTATGGGTCCAGGACACACTTGACGATACTAACGGCTCCCCGGTGTTGGAGCTTGAAGACGGGCATCCTTATATCTATATCGGTACGTCGTTTCACGAGGGCTGGCGCGCGCGAAAAGGTTCGAAAGCTATAATACCTGTTTGGAAAATAGACGCGATTACAGGAGAGATTGTGTGGCAAACTGATTACAGTTGCTATACTACGAACGGAATGTCCGGCGGGGTTCAAGCGACGGCAGCCTTAGGCAAACATGATTTAAGCGAACTTGTATATGTCCCGTTTGCGCGCACCCCGACAAAGAATGCAGGCATACTCACGGCGCTTAACAAGCAATCAGGTGAGATTGTTTGGGAACTACATACAGACCATTACGCTTGGAGTTCGCCGGTATGCGTCTATGATCAAGATGGGAAAGGATATATTGTTTTCTGCGCGTCCAGCGGGTCAATGTACCTGCTCGACGGGTCAACCGGTGAGGTTCTGGACTCTATTGAGCTCGGCGGCAATATAGAAGCCTCCCCCGCAATTTACGAAAACACTGTCGTCGTCGGAACAAGGGGGATGAAGATATGGGGAATAAAATTGTCTTAAACAAAGTAAAATAATTTGCAATTGCTCCACATTTCTGATAGAATACGGCACGAATGCGCGGATTATCCCTACAAGAAACGCGCGAGGAGGAATCATAGTTGATTATAAATAGTTGTGAAAAGAAGGAAAAAGGCACTGTCGAGATTATCGTTGGATTTACCTCGGAAGAATTCCAGTCCGCAATCAACAAAGTTTTTATGCGAAGCAAAAACCATATATCCGTCCCTGGTTTTCGCAAAGGTAAAGCTCCCCGTAAAATAATAGAAAAAATGCTCGGCGCGAATATCTTCCATAAAGACGCGCTTGATATGCTTTTGCCTGACGCGATAGACGATGTCAGATTGGAACATAATCTGAAGTTCTTAGAAAACCCGTCTATAACAAACGTAGACATAAAAGACGGCGATGGGGGCGTCGAAGTTACAGTGGATGTTACCTGTTATCCAGACGTTACGCTTGGGGAATACAAAGGTTTGGCGGCTTTGAAACCAAGCGTGGAAGTCCTTGACAGCGAAGTGGACATGAGCATTGAGAAAATCAGGGATCGAAACGCAAGCATGGAAAATGTGGATCGACCGGTTGCCGTGGGCGATATTGTATACATTGATTTTGTTGGATATGTAGACGGAGAACCAATTGACGACGGTGAAGGTGATAATTTTGAACTGACCATAGGTTCTAACACTCTTATTCCAGGATTTGAGGATGGGCTTGTTGGCATGTCGGCAGGAGATGAACGAGTTGTTGAACTGGTGTTCCCAGAAGAATACGACAGGAACCCCGACGTAGCCGGCAAGCCGGTCACATTTAACGTTAGGCTTAATGACGTTAAAGAAAAAACCTTGCCGGATCTTGACGATGAATTCGCAAAAGACGTATCTGAATTCGATACGTTAGAAGAATACAGAGCCGATATAAGAGAGGAAAAGTTAATTGAAAGACAAAAATACTCCAATACGGAGTTTGAGAATAATCTGCTCAAGAAAATTGTTGATTTCGTGGAAGTCGACGTGCCGGACATTTTGGTTGAACGACAGATAGACAAAGCTGTCAACGCTTTTATGCGGCAAGTCTCTTCGTACGGTATTGATATGGGACAATATCTGCTTAATATGGGTATGACTTTAGAAGATTTCAGGGATGATAGGCGCGAGGATAGCCTGAAACAAGTCAAGATAGCGCTTGCGCTAGAGAAGATTGCCGAGCTTGAAGGAATTGAAGCGAGTCCAAGGGAAATCGAAAGCGAGTATGAAAAAGCAGCGCGGAGCTTAAGCACCGATGTTGAAGACATCAGAGACAGAGTTGATGAGGAAATTATCATCAGTGAGATAAAAAAAAGACTTGCTTTGCAGTTTGTGGTTGATAATGCCAAAGCTATCAATTCTGAACAAGAACAGGAAGAAACGCCGGTTTCAGAGGACGACATAATTCAGGAACATAAAGAAGCGCCGATTTCCGAGGAAGTAGCGGAAGAAGAACTGGAAGAGTCGCCAGACATTGAGGGAATAAAAAACGAAGAACAGAAAGAGACGATAACAACCTCGGATATAACATCAACTCCACAAGATGGGAAAACCGCGACGGTAAGAAGGAGAGCCGCGCGAAAATCTGTATCAAAAAAGACAAAAGGAGAAGAAGAAATATGAGCCTGGTTCCATATGTAGTAGAGCAAACCTCCCGGGGGGAGCGTTCTTACGATATTTTTTCAAGACTACTAAACGATCGGATCGTAATACTGAGCGAGGAAGTCAACGACACGACGGCAAGCCTCATTGTGGCGCAATTACTATACCTTGAAGCACAAGATCCGGACAAGGACATACAGTTTTACATTAACAGCCCGGGTGGGTCAGTAACATCCGGTTTTGCTATATTTGACACAATGCAGTATATCAAAGCGGACGTATCGACGATATGTATAGGTTTCGCCGCGAGCATGGGGGCGTTCCTGCTTTCCTCCGGCGCCAAAGGCAAGCGACTTGCACTGCCAAACGCGGAAATCATGATCCACCAACCATCGGGAGGTTTCAGCGGACAGGCGACGGATATCCAGATACACGCGGAAAAAATCCTGAAAACCAAGGATCGGCTAAACAGGATCCTATCTGAAAACACAGGAAAGCCTATCGACGCGATCAGGGAAGCGTCAGAGCGTGATAATTTCATGACAGCGGATGAAGCAAAAGATTTCGGGATAATCGACAATGTGATTTTTAAGAGGTAGTATCCGACCATTACTCAATAAATTTTCCAAAAGGAGCAAGGAGATTTATGCCAAAACATGAAGACACCAAAGGCGTGCGGTGTAGTTTTTGCGGAAAGAGGCAAGACCAGGTTGATAGGATAATTGCCGGTCATGGCGCGTCGTATATATGTAACGAGTGCGTATCGCTGTGTACCACTATACTAGGAGATGAATTTATCCCGATGCAAATCATGCAACGGGAACCCTCGGAGATAGACATCGATTTTGGAAGGCTACCTAAGCCTGCGGAAATACGTTCGATTCTCGATGAATATGTAGTAGGACAAGAAAACGTCAAGATTGCGCTTTCCGTAGCGGTGTACAATCACTACAAGCGGCTTTTGCACCAAAATCAAAACGATACTGAACTACAGAAAAGTAATATTTTAATCATTGGTCCAACGGGTTCGGGTAAGACCCTTTTCGCTCAGACTCTCGCAAAGATACTGAAAGTCCCGTTCGCAATAGCGGACGCCACGACGCTCACAGAAGCAGGTTATGTGGGAGACGACGTCGAAAACATATTACTCAGACTTTTGCAAGCAGCCGACTTTGATATCGAGAGCGCGCAACGCGGGATAATCTACATAGACGAGCTTGACAAGATAGCCAGAAAGAGCGAAAATACATCCATAACGCGCGATGTTTCTGGAGAAGGCGTGCAACAGGCGTTGCTGAAGATACTTGAGGGGACTATTTCGAATGTTCCGCCACAGGGGGGGAGGAAGCATCCCCACCAGGAGTTTATCAACATCGACACTACAAATATCCTGTTCATCTGCGGAGGGGCTTTCGAGGGGATGGAAAAAATCATCGAGAACAGGCTGGATAGAAAAAGCATCGGTTTCGGCGCGGAAATAAAGAGTAAAAAGGACAAGGATATAGGGGAACTTCTCAAAAATATTGAACCCCACGACTTGCTTAGATTCGGACTTATCCCTGAGCTTGTCGGGCGTATGCCGGTCATAGCGCCGCTTAAATCACTGACTCGTGATGATATGGTGCGTATCCTGACTGAGCCAAAGAACTCGCTTGTCCGCCAATACAAGACTTTGCTCAGTTATGACAATGTGACGCTGGAATTCCATGAAGACGCGCTTGGCGCTATCGCCGACCGGGCAATTTCGATGGACATAGGGGCGCGGGGGCTGCGCGGGATTATGGAAAAAATAATGCTGAAGATCATGTACGATATCCCTTCAGACAGGAAAATAGAAAAAGTGACGATAATAAAAGACTGCGTTAATAAGGACGCGCCCCCGCTTATAACCAAGCGGCCAAAAGCAAAAATCGACCCTGACGCTATACCAGCGAGCTGAGCGTTGATGTACGCTTATACTTAGAGGAGATAGTAAAATGAGCGAATACGATTGCGCGCAGACTGAATTCCTGCCTCTACTCGCGTTACGCGGTCTTTCTGTTTTCCCCAATATGTTGCTTAATTTCGATGTTGAGCGTACTATATCGACAAGCGCGCTTGAAGCCGCGCACAATGGAGACAGAAGGATCTTCCTTTTAGCGCAAAAGGATATCACCAAAGAAACCCCGACTGAGCGGGACTTATATAGGATTGGCGCCATATGCTACGTCAAACAGGTTCTGAAAATCCCTGGAAGTGGAATGAAAGTCCTTGTCGAGGGCAATTGCCGGGCAAGGCTGGTTTCTGTGCGCTGCGACAGGAAATACTATGTCGCCGAGGTCGAACCGATAGCCGAAGAGCTGGTCCCGCCCAATTCCGTTAAGGTCGAGGCGCTCGTCCGCAAGAGCGTTAGCCTTTTTGACACATACGCGGCATTATCTGTAAGCGTTTCAAAAGAAACTGTACTTACGCTCTTCACTCTTTCCGATCCAGGCAAGGTCGCCGACTTCATAATACAAAATATGTATACCAAGCCGGAAAAGAAGCAACTTATACTCGAGACGTTGAAACCAATAAAACGCCTTGAAATAATCTGTGACATGATTGCCCGTGAGATTGAAGTCTTGGCGATCGAGAGACAGATCGATACCAAACTCCGTATGCGACTGGACAGCAACCACAGGGACCATATACTTCGCGAACAGATGAAGCTGATCCAGTTGGAACTGGGAGACGCGGGAGCGGACGAACAAAACGAGTTCGCTAACTATAGGGAACGTATAACGGCGCTGGATCTCAGCGAGGAAATAGAGAACAAGATACTCAAAGAGGTGGATAGGCTTGAAAAACAGTCGTTTGGTTCGGCTGAATCGTCAGTTATCCGCAATTATCTGGATACATGCCTTGAACTTCCGTGGAACACAACGACGCCCGAACGTCTCGACATTTCCGTCGCGCAAAAAATGCTCGACAATGATCATTTTGGTCTAGACAGGGTAAAAAAACGAATAATAGAATTTATAGCCGTGAGGCAATTATCGCCAACTTTGAAAGGCGCGATAATATGCCTGGTCGGACCTCCAGGTGTTGGAAAGACATCGGTCGCTATCAGCGTCGCCAGAGCACTAAACAGAAAACTTGCCCGCTTGGCGCTTGGTGGGGTACATGACGAGGCGGAGATCCGGGGCCATAGGAAGACATACGTCGGCGCTATGCCGGGCAGGATCATCGCGGCTATAAAACAGGCGGAAAGCCGCAACCCCCTAATGTTGCTCGATGAGATAGACAAGCTGGGGCAGGATCATCGCGGGGATCCGGCTTCAGCGCTTTTAGAAGCGCTTGACCCCGAACAAAACGCGACGTTTCGCGACAACTATATGGAAGTTCCTTTTGACCTGTCTGAGGTCATGTTTATTACGACGGCGAATACGACGGAAACTATACCGCGCCCTCTCCTCGACAGGATGGAAGTTATCGAGCTGACGAGCTATACTGATTTGGAGAAACTTGAGATAGCTAAACGTCATCTTATCCAGAAACAAAGAAAGAAGCATGGGCTCACGGGCAACCAACTCAGATTTACCGAAGGAGCGATTTTGGAAATTATCTCTGGCTATACGCGGGAGTCGGGCGTGCGCATTTTGGAGCGGGAATTGGCGGCGATATGCCGGAGGACGGCGGCGAAGATCGCGGCAAAAGAAGTAAAATCGGTATCGATTAAGGCAAGCATATTGGAAGAATTCCTCGGTGTGCGTAAATATAAACCGGAAGCGTTTGCCCAAGGTTTGGAAATCGGCGTGGTCAACGGTCTTGCTTGGACAAGCACCGGAGGTTCAGTTCTCGAAACGGAAGCCAATACGTTTCCAGGGACTGGGAAACTGGAACTTACGGGCAACCTTGGCGATGTCATGAAAGAATCCGCGATAGCTGCCGTTTCGTATATCCGCAGCAGGGCTGAAGTGTTGGAGGTAGATCCAGAGTTTTATAAAACGCGCGATATTCACATCCATTTCCCCGAAGGCGCTATACCAAAAGACGGCCCATCGGCTGGAATAACTATATGCATAGCCGTCATATCGGCGCTAAGCGGCGCTCCGGCGCGTCGCGATATCGCGATGACAGGCGAAATAACCCTTCGCGGGCGTGTATTGCGTATTGGCGGGTTGAAGGAAAAGACGATGGCGGCACTGCGGGCCGGTATCAAAACAGTTATTATCCCGGCTGATAACGAACCTGATCTTGAGGAAATCGACCAGTCGGTCAGAAAAGAGCTGAAGTTCATATCAACTGACAATATAGATAGTATACTTGGTGTTGCTTTGGATTTTTCTTTCATCAGGAAAGAAAAGAACTTGCTATCTTCTGTTTCTCCAATTCTTGAAGATGATATAGTCGCGCCAATTCTTGAAAATGAAATAGTCCTGCCATCTACAAACACGGCAATAATTAGACACTGATGAATCTAAACGTTGTCGAGTTTATAAAGTCCGCTGCGGACGCGCGGGGGTTAATAGTTGATGGATTACCTCAGGTGGTTTTTTCCGGACGGTCGAATGTAGGCAAATCGTCAGTGATCAACAAGCTTCTAAACAGGAAAAATTTTGCGCGAGTCGCGTCTCAACCCGGCAAGACTGTACACATCAACTATTTCCTTATCGACAAGTCGGTTTATTTTGTAGACCTACCCGGTTACGGATATGCAAAAGTCTCGAAATCCGTACGCGAACGTTGGGCTTGGCTTATGGAGGGGTACTTTTCTGAAGCCGGACATATAGCACTGGGCGTAATGATTGTGGACGCGCGCCATAAACCCACGGCTGACGATGTTACGATGGCCGGCTGGTTCAAGGCGTCTGGTTGTCAGCTAGTCGTCGTAGCCAACAAAATCGACAAGTTGAAAAGCAGCGAAATGGAGGCTAGTATAATGCTGATCCGCAAAACGCTCAGTTTAGACGATGAGGCGAGGATTATTCCATTTTCCGCTGTGAAAGGAACAAACAAGACGGAATTGGTAGCCGCGATAGAGAGCGCCATTATAATGACATGCTAAGTGATATTTTTAACAATCTCGATTGGTCAGTTGTGACTGACGTGATCACGTCTGTGATTCCCGCGCTTATTTGCATAACTTTCCATGAGTTGGCTCATGGATTTTCAGCATACGCGCTCGGAGACAGGACTGCCAAGGATATGGGTAGGCTCACGTTCAACCCGGTTAAGCATATAGACGTTTTTGGGCTTATTATGATGGTGATCTTTAAATTTGGATGGGCAAAACCTGTTCCTGTCAATATGAACAACTTCAAGAAGCCAAAGTGGCATATGGCGCTAACCGCTTTTGCGGGACCACTGTCAAATATTATACTCGCGGTAATAGTTTTGTTTATTTTTTGGCTTGTCTATACACCCCTTAGCGCTTTTGAGACGAATAGCGTCGCCGGAATTATATTAAGTATGATCTATCTCACAGCTTACATAAGCGTTGCTCTTGCTGTTTTTAATTTGTTGCCGATACCGCCGCTTGATGGGTCTAAAGTCCTCTTCGCCCTTTTGCCGTCAAGTGGATACCGCAAACTTATGCAACATGAGCGGTATGGCATGATAGTTCTTTTTGCGTTTCTGAGCATTGATTCATTTTTAAATATGAATATTTTTGGGGCGACGATTGGGCAATTTACAGGAAAATTGTTTGACTCTCTGCTATATTTCACGTCGGCAGCTCACCGTATCGCCAATTGATGGCTATAACAATAGGAGATCTATCGATGGAGATTCCAGTGTTCCGGCTGGAGGGAATAGTAAAGACGACTGATGAAACAACAGATTTCGAAGGTCCGCTTGAGTTGATCCTTCACCTCCTAAGCAAGAATAAAATTGAAATAAGGGATATAAGCATTTCGTTGATACTTGAACAATATCAAGAGTTTCTCGAAGAGATGGCGGAGCTTGATCTTTATATAGCCAGCGAATTCGTCGCAATGGCGTCGCATCTCACATATATCAAGACGAAAATGATGCTTTCGAGGGACGAGGAAGTCACAGAACTTGAACAGCTCATTGCCTCGCTCGAACAACTTCAATGGAGTGACGTCTATTTACGGATAAAATCCGTCGCGCAGACGCTTTCAGGGATGTACGCGCAAAACGGCGTGATGATAGCCGGACCCCCCGAATACTGGGTGCCAGACGCGGAATATAGGTACATCCACGAAAGTAATGACCTACTGGAGGCAATATATCGCGTTGTTGGCAGGGACAATGCGCTGGTTGGCAGTATAAACCAGCAAGAAGCCGCGTATCCACGGCGGATAGCATTCTCCATACCTGAAAAAATCGTAGAGATAATAGAAACGCTCAAGCAACATGGCAGTATGTCTGTCATAGAGCTACTATACAAAAGCGGCAGCCGCCCCGAACTTATCGCGACTTTGATCGCCATCCTTGAGCTTTGCAGAGTCGGTAGCGCGTTGCTGACTGTCGGTCAGGAGGAAGTAACTATATCATACATGGGATCTGGAAGGACGCCTGACGCAATAAGCCTGGCGGAGATTTCTACATGAAGGTGGTTTTATGATTGGGCAGATTGGGTTTTATAACGAAGACGGCGGACTCAATGAGAATGAATTAGGGCGCGCGGTAGAAGCGATATTGTTTGTTTCAGGAGAACCTGTCAAGAAAGCGCGGCTTGCGTCGGCGCTGGATGTCTCGGAATCGGATATAGAAGAGGTCGCAAGCATGCTCTGCGATATGTATAGTTTTGAGCGACGCGGCATCCGTCTTGTCAAGCTGGACGACGAATTACAGCTTTGTTCTTCACCTGAATTTTCTGAATATGTCAGATTCGCTTTGGAAACAAGAAAACCGCCGCAGCTTTCGCAGCCTGCGCTTGAGGTGCTTGCGGTAATAGCGTATTTCCAACCTGTTACAAGGTTGTACATTGAACAGATCAGAGGCGTCGACAGCGCCTATACGATAGGTATCCTGCTTGACCGAAACCTTATCGAGCCGCGTGGGAGGCTGACCGCGCCTGGACGCCCGCTACAGTACGGGACGACGCATGTATTTTTGCGGACATTCGGGCTTCAATCCCTCAGCGACTTGCCCGAACTGCCGCATATCGAAAATATTGACGACGGTAGGGAAGGTATACAAAAAGCCATTCTTGAACTTAACAGGGATTCGCCATGATTACATTCGCCATTATTTTTGCTATACTAATCCTGATAGCGTTACTAAGGTTTGGCGTATCGGTGGAGTACAGCGCAAACGGCTTGACTCTCACAGCGATAGCGGGATTTCTACGTATGCGAATTTTGCCGCGTAGCGAAAAACCGTTAAGCAAGCGCGACAAGGCTAAACTTGAAGCGCGTAAAGAAAAAAAAGACAGGAAACAGGCGGAGAAAAAGGCGAAAAAAGAGGCGAAGAAAAAGAGCAGGGAAGCCCGCGAGGGGAAAAAACCCGGAGCTGTAAAAACGATCCTTGGCTTGCTGCCAGCTATAAAGACTACGCTCGTCCGACTACGGCGCAGACTTTTGATAAAAAAGTTGGTTATTTATTATTCGATCGCGAGCGACGATCCATACAATACGGCTGTTGCATTCGGCGCGGCAAACGCGGCTCTAGAGACAATAGTACCGTTTATTGAGAAGTATTTCCGCGTAAAGAGGCGTGATATCCGCGCGATGGCAAACTTTCTGGATACTCAGCAGAGCATATATATAAACGCCGCAATATCCCTTGCCATATGGGAGGCGGTTTATATAGTATCATCTATACTCCTTGCCTTCATCAAAGTCTTAGTAAGCAGCGCGAAAAGCAGTAAAGAAGGCAAAGAAAATTTGGATGAATCCAAACAGTTAAAGTAATGGAAATTACAGAAAGAAAGGAAGTGCGAAAACATGGAAGAAAGAACTGAAAAGGTTCCAATCAGCGATATGATGGAAACTACAATGCGTAAAGTCAAGGAGATGATCGACGCCAATACTATAGTCGGCGAGCCGATAACGACAGTCGACGGGATTACGCTCATTCCCGTTTCTAAACTGAGCTTAGGATTTGCAGGTGGGGGTTCTGACATTGCCAAAAAAAATGATCTCCCAAATGGGTTCGGCGGAGGTATTGGAGCCGGGATTAAAATCGAGCCGGTAGTTTTCATAGTAGTTATTGGCGAGAATGTAAAGCTCTTGCACATTACGCCTCCGGCTGAAACGACGCTGGACAGGTTAATCGAGACTGTACCGGAGGTAATCGACAAAGTTTCCGGTATGATCAAAAAAGAAAAAGATTAAGTATGGCCGCTCTAAACGCGGGGGATGGCAGCCAAATCCTGGATCGCGCGAACAATTTTGGTAACGAAGAGTTCCAGAGGGTCCAAAAAATCCTTTCGGCTTGCGGCGTCGCGTCGCGCCGGGAATCTGAGCGGCTCATAACCGCCGGTCGGGTTTCTGTTAACGGCGTTCCCGCTACGCTTGGGCAGAGCGCGCGCTTAGGGCGCGACGATATCGTGGTCGATGGCGTCCCGTTGAAGCAGGTGGGTGAGTTGGTTTATATTATGCTCAACAAGCCTCTTGGCTATATTACGACGATGAGGGATGATCGGGGGCGCAAGACGGTTGCGGATCTTGTCAAAGGTTTAGACGCCAGGGTATATCCTATCGGCAGATTGGACATGAATACCGAAGGCTTACTGCTGATGACAAATGACGGACAGTTCGCTCAGGCTGTCGCTCATCCTTCGTACAATATTACGAAAACATACGAAGCGCGCGTTCGAGGTGACGCGGCTAGGGCGGCGTTCCTTTTGAGGCAGCCAATGGAAGTAGACTCCCACGTGGTTCACGCTGTTTCGGTAGAGCTTACAGGACGAACTGCCGATGTCTGTGTGCTGCAAATAACGATAAACGAGGGCCGCAACAGGCAGCTTCGCAAGATGTGCGCCCAGTGCGGCTTGGAGTTGATATCACTAAAGCGCTTGACTATAGCTTCGCTGGGACTTGGGACAATGAAAACAGGCGAGTGGCGGCGCTTAACGGATGAAGAACGCCGATCGTTAATGAATGGATAATGTCCAGATGGTATCCAAAAACACAGGTTGGTTACAGGCAACGCACTGGTACCACGGTGAAAACTTGTAATATTGGCCAACACTTGTGTGCGGAGCCTGTAACCATTGCGAGTTTTTTGGATACCATCTGAACAGTTTTGATAAATGCATGAATAAGAAAGAGATGAGTGAATATAGTGCATCACCGCTGATTGAACCGGATATCGTGGTGATTGGCGGCGGCGCCGCCGGTATGCTCGCTTCATGCATAGCGGCAAATAATGGAGCGAGAGTTCTCCTGTTGGAGCAAAATAGCGATTTTGGGAAAAAACTGCTCATAACAGGCAAAGGACGATGTAATTTAACAAACGACTGCCCGGTTGCCAATGTTTTGGAAAACATCACGACGGGAGGTAGGTTTTTACGTAGCGCTATTAATGGATTTACACCAAGAGATGTAATGTCGTTTTTCGAATCGATTGGTGTTCCGCTCAAGACAGAACGCGGCACGCGCGTTTTCCCAGTTTCGGATAAATCGTCCGAAGTTGTTGATGCCTTAAGTCGATATATGAAAAAAACAGGCGTACTTGCAAGGCGACTAAGGGCGCTTAGGCTTATAGTTGAAAATGGGCGGATAAATGGCGTCGCAACTTCAAAGGGAGCTATAAGAACAACGTCCGTGATACTTGCTACAGGCGGGATGTCTTACCCGGACACAGGTTCGACAGGGGACGGCTATAAAATGGCTGGGGATCTCGGGCATACAATAACGCCGCTCCAAGCCTCTCTCGTACCGTTGGAAGCGGATCTGGAGATCTGTGCGAGGATACAGGGTTTATCGCTAAGAAATGTGCGGCTATCGGTTTATGACGGAGGGGAAAAGCCGATTTTTGAGGATTTCGGCGAGCTTTTATTCACGCATTATGGCATGTCGGGGCCGCTGATTATCAGTGCCAGTGCGCATATGCGGGATTTTGCAGCTAGAAAGTATAGTGTGCTGATAGACTTGAAACCCGGGCTGGACGAAAAGAAACTGGATTTGCGAATTTTGCGAGATTTTAAGAAGTATTCCAACCGCGATTTTTCCAATTCCCTCGACGATTTGTTGACCAAAGCGCTCATTCCAGTCATAATCGAAAAGTCGGGTATAGCGCGCGAAACGAAGACGCACTCGATCAGCCGGGAACAAAGGTTACGGCTGGGGAAGTTGATCAAGTCTTTCCCAATAGATATTGACCAGCCAAGGCCGATAGAAGAGGCGATAATAACTTCCGGAGGTGTAGATTTAAACGAGATAAACCCTAAAACAATGGAGTCAAAGCTTGTCAGAGGGCTATATTTCGCGGGAGAGGTCCTGAACGCCGACGCTTATACAGGCGGGTTTAACCTACAAATAGCGTGGTCGACCGCGTATGCCGCCGCGAAGGCCGCATCGTCGCGCGATTAGCACCTCACAGATCAATATCTGCAATAAAAAACAAGCTAATTTCGCGTTCTCGTCTACTAACCACTAGCCACTAGATACTAGCCACTGCGAGCGCATACGGTCTAACATATTTTGGGTTGCGGGCAGCGCTCGCCTTAGCATGTGCTCATTAGAATGAAAGAGGATATTCAAAATGGAAACCAATAGTATTGCAATAGACGGCCCTGCCGGCGCCGGCAAGAGTACTTTATCAAGGAGAGTTGCAAGACGCTTTGGGCTGATATATGTCGATACGGGAGCGTTATATAGATGCGTAGGCTTATTCGCGTTGCGGAATAATGTCGCTTCGCGTGATGAAATCGGCGTAGCGAGGTTGTTGCCGGATATTCGTGTCGAGATGAAATACGACAGCGAGGGAATTCAACGTATGTTGCTGTGTTCGGAAGACGTAACCGAGGCCATCAGGCTGCCTGAAGCGTCAGTTTACGCGTCTGACGTCTCCGCGATGCCGGCTGTGAGGGATTATTTGCTCTCAACACAAAGGGAGATGGCTGATAAATACGATGTCATAATGGATGGCCGGGACATTGGGACAGTTATCCTGCCAAGCGCCGGTCTTAAGGTGTTCCTGACAGCAGATCCCGAAATCCGAGCGAGACGGCGTTATTTGGAATTGTTAAATAGAGGGATCAAAACAAGTTTCGAGGACGTCTTTTCAGAAATGATCTCAAGGGACAAAAACGATAGCGAACGAGCGGCGGCTCCTCTTAGGGTGGCTGATGACGCGATAATGCTGGATACGACCGCGCTATCATTTGACGATAGCTTTTTCGCGCTTTGTGAGCTTATCTCCGGAAGGTTTAGCCTATGAAGTCAAGTTATAGGTTTTATAAGGGGTGCTACCGAATAGCGCGCGTCATGCTCAGTGTTTTGTACGGTTTGAGTGTGAAAGGGAGGGAGAATATACCACATGGCGCGTTTTTAGTTTGCGCGAACCATTCCAGCACTCTTGATCCGATTTTTATAGCTATGGCTTGCGGTATTGAAAACCACATGCATATCATCGCAAAAGCCGAACTATACAGGGTTCCTGTTCTATCGGCTATCGTACAAAAACTTGGAGCTATAAGGGTCGATAGGGGCATTATGGATATGAATACCATAAAGGAGACGCTCAGTTACTTAAAAAGTGGTGAAAAGGTGGCAATATTCCCAGAAGGGACGCGCAATCCTGAAAAAAACGTTGTATCCGCTAAGAGCGGTGCTGTCAAGATTGCCGAACGCGCTGATGTTCCGATTGTTCCGATATATATCCCGCGAAAAAAGCCATTGTTCCGTAAGGTTCATTTAGTGATTGGAGAAGTGTACGCTATAGAAACGATAAACGCGAGGCGCTCTCCAAACGAGTATAAGCTCCTTGTTGATGCCCTCATGGATAAGATAGAAGCCTTGAACCCTGAACTATGTGCTAATAATTTGTGACTGTTCAGTGGGCATCCAAATACACAGGATGGTTACAGGCAACGCACTGGCACTGCGGTGAAAACTAGTAATAATGGCTAAAACTTGTGTGCGGAGCCTGTAACCATTGCGAGTTTTTTGGATACCCACTGAACAGTTGCAACAATTTGTGAAACTTGCTTTAAAATAGTAAAAAAAGAGTGTACAAATTCTAAAATGTTTGATACAATATACTGTGTTATGTTCGAACTGCGATAAGTGGCGGGCGATTTTGCGAAAACCATAGATACGGACAATCCAACCGTCGTTATGGAGTATCGAAACTGGCGCGGATTAATGAAGGAGGTCAACCAAAAGATGAGCGAAGAAGTAAGGTTAGACGATGGTTACATGGAGCAGGAGCCAATGAAACAAGCAATCCAGGATTCTGCGGCGGATGATGCGCTTGAAGAGGCTCCAACAGCAGCAGCCCCTATTTTTGGGGCACAAAGTCCACAGTCGGAGGTGCAAACCAATGAACAGGCGGCTCAAAGCACCGTGACAGAGGAGTGGGAAGCCGGTATATCTGAATCCAGATCTCACATTTCCGAATTGGATTTGAATACACAAGCGGAAATCACTGACGCTATGTATAGGATCGTAACGGAATCTGAGCAGGACGGTACGTCCATGCCGATTTTGGATTTAAAAGAGCCATATGAGCCGGAGAGCGAAATATCGGCTGAATCAGAAAAGGAAACGGATATCCGCGAGCCGGAATCGACGGTGCAACAAGTTGCCGCAGATGCTGAAGAGGGAACGCTGGATATTGAAGACGCGCCAGAAGCCGATAAGGATGTTCCTGAGGATGCAAATATCGCATTGGAACCCGAGGCGTCCGCCGAGCAGCCCGAGACGCGAAGCGACCAAGAGGAACCTTCAGAGCCGCCCGTTGATAAAGCGGTTGCGGAAACTGAATCCGCCGAAACTACGCAGCTAGGCGAGTCCGCGTTTGCGTCTGAATCTTTCGAGGAAATGCTTGAAAAATCAATAATAACTTTACATACAGGGCAAAAGGTGTCTGGTGTTGTCACGTCGGTAACATCGACTGAAGTATCTGTAGATTTAGGTACAAAACAGTCGGGCTATATACCGATCAGCGAGTTTGCGGACGACGCCAGTACCAAGATAGAAGATGTCATAAAGGTTGGCGATACGATTGAGTCGTTCGTTATGCGCGTGAATGATGTCGAAGGTATGGTAGTGCTTTCAAAAAAACGTCTGGACGCCATAAAGAATTGGGACATCATTGAAGCCGCGAAGGAAAATCGCGCTATAGTAGAGGGGTTTGTCACCGAGGAGAATAAAGGCGGGATCGTAGTCAACGTCAAGGGTGTGCGCGTGTTTGTGCCTACATCCCAGACTGGATTGCCGAAGTCCGTGCCTATGTCCGAACTCGTCAGAAAGACGGTAAGGCTGCGTATAACAGAAGTCAATCAATCCAGGAGGCGTGTAGTTGGTTCGATCAGGGCTGTACAGTCTGATGAGCGCCGCGAGAAGTCAGAGCGCGTATGGAAAGATATCGAAGTCGGCAAGAAATACGACGGCGTAGTCAAATCAATGACTTCTTACGGAGTGTTTGTTGACATTGGTGGCGTTGATGGGATGATCCATATCTCCGAGTTGAGTTGGACCCGTATTAAGCAGCCGTCTGAAGTCATGGCGGTAGGTGATAATGTCTCGGTTCATGTACTTTCGTTTGACAAGGAAAACAGGAAGATATCGCTTGGGTACAAAAAAGGTGAGGACAACCCGTGGGCGAAATTCACGAAACAACATTCGATTGGCGACGTCGTAAATGTTAAGATAGTGAAAATGATGCCATTTGGAGCGTTCGCCGAGATTTGTCCCGGAGTCGATGGGCTTATCCATATTTCACAGATAACCGACCACAGGATCGGGTTGCCGTCCGAGGTGCTCTCCGACGGGCAGTTGGTTGATGTCAAGATTACGGAAATCGATTTTGACAGGAAGAAAGTATCTTTAAGCATCAGGGCGCTATTGGATCCATCGTCGCAGCCGGTGACAGAAAGGGATGTTGCCAAAGCCGCGCGGTCGGACGGCAAGCCCGTCATTGTATACGATACCGATGTCCCGCCACAAAGTGAGGATGATCCGGATAACAGCAGCCAGGATCCGGAATCCGACGTTTCGGAAGAGCAAGCAGAGCCGTCTGTTGAGACAGATAATGTGGCGCCGCCAATTGAGAGCTGATCGGCTAAGCAGGTTTAACGGGTTAAGCGCAAATGAATAGTTAGATATTTAGAGAAGCCTTGGACAAAAGTTCAAGGCTTCTGTTTTTGGCAAGGGCACACCCTTCCCCCCTCGTCCGCGAGTGGGGCTTTGGACGGGGAACGAAAGGACGTGAGTTGTTGTGCGGATTGTTCTCTAAATTGCTTCTTGTAATTCTAGAGAAATTAAGGTATTATATCTTTATTCAACGAAGGGAGTGCTGTTATATGCCGCTTATTCAATCCAGCACAGATCTACGAAATAAATACAATGAGATATCTACTTTCTGCCACGAAAACCGAGAACCTGTGTTCATTACAAAGAATGGACAAGGCGATTTAGTTGTAATGAGTATGGAAACGTTTGAAACGCTCAACGGAAAACTTGAGCTTTATCGTCTGCTCGACGAGGGGCGGGCGGCGGCTAAAACGGGTCGTAAGCGTTCATACGAGGACGTTTTTAGTGACATCGAACGGGAAATAGCCGATGGAAAACTATGAAATAAACATAACTGAGCCTGCGGAAAATGATTTAAGGGATATCGCAAAACACATATTTAATCAATTAAACGCGCCGACAACCGCGCAAAACATGATTCAGATGATCAAAGCGGCAATCGCAAAGTTGAAAACAATGCCATTAGCACATCCACCCGTGAGGGATGACCGCTTGGCCGCGCTTGGATACCGAGTGCTATTTGTAAAGAATTACATTGTTTTTTACGTAATCAACGAAAAAGAAAAAGCGATTGATGTTGACCGAATTTTGTACGGTCGCCGCGATTGGCGGAATATTCTATAGGCGCACGCTGCAAATGGGGTTAAAACCTTGTTCAGGTGTTGTTGTGTTCTACCGCGTCGACAGAAATTTTATTTGCGTAATAGCTCATCATTGGTTCTTTTGAATATGAAATCAAATGTTTGCTTTAGTGTTTCGTGTTGGACTGATGCGGGGTCGAATTTGAAGATTGCGAATGTTAACTGGATGCAAAAGCCTATCAACACAACTGAGATTACTGTGCCGATACCGATCATACCGCCTAAGTACCAGCCTGCGAACGTGACCGTTAGTTCGACTATGCTCCGGCACACGCCCACAGGCAGCCTTGTCTTGCGATTTAATACGACCATAAGATTGTCACGCGGACCTGCTCCGAAAGCTGATTTGATGTAGAAGTATGTTCCAAGGGAAATAATGAATAGCCCAACAACTAGCATTATTAAGCTTATTACTAAACTTTCCGCTATTGGAAATATGTTCAATATCATAATCAAGTCGATAAATACACCCGTCAGTATCATGCTCATTATCGAACCGAATCCGAGTTTTTCGCCAAAGGCCGTAACGATTGCCACGACAACGATCCCGGCAATAATGGACATGAGCCCTATACTTATTCCGGATACTTGAGCTAAACCCGCGTGCAACACTTCCCATGGGGCATAACCGATATTCGCTTTTATCGTAATGACGATCCCGAGTGCAAACAAAAATAACCCAACTAATAAATACACAAGGCGAACCAAAAACGATTTCATGTTGACCTCTTTTCAATTGTTATCCCATTTGTACTCTGATTGACAATCATTATATCATCCTCGCGCTCGTGGTTCTGTTCGCATTTTTACCATGACCATTTATATCCGCTCTTAATTCGGCCAATGCCGCTTTTTTATTTGGTGAACGCATGAGGGTTTCGCCTATCAATACGGCGTTTATGTTGTGTTGACGCAGCATATTGATATCCTGCGCCGTTCGGATGCCGCTTTCCGACACGAAAACTATCTCTTTTGGAGCCAGCGATCTAAGACGTATGCTATTGCCTGTGTCAACCTCAAAAGTTTTCAAGTTGCGATTGTTCACTCCGATTATCCGTGCTCCGGCGCGTAACGCCATTTTTGTCTCATCTTCATCGTGAACTTCAACAAGAGCAGACAATCCTAAACTGTTAGTGATGCTGATATATTCGGCAAGTGTTTTCTGATCCAATATAGAACATATCAGCAAGACGGCGCTTGCGCCGAGGACTTTCGCCTCGTAGATCATATAACTATCTACGGCAAAATCTTTGCGTAGCAGCGGGATCGACGCCGTATCCGCGATTTCTCGCAGATAACGGTCGTCTCCCTTGAACCAATATGGCTCAGTCAGCACTGATATTGCTGCCGCCCCAGCCGCTTCATATTCTTTCGCGATGGCGCGATATGGAAAATCATCGGTGATTATACCTTTTGACGGCGAAGCTTTCTTAATTTCACAGATAAAGGCTATATCAGTTGAGCGCAACGCTTTTTCAAATGGAAAACTATCAGAAACCCCACCTGTATATGCCATTTCAACAAGTCTATCGAAGGGCAACGCTTTTTTTCGCGTTTCGATACGCTCTATTGTACGCTTTGTTATCTCATGCAGAATATCCATCATCATCTTCGCTTACGCTTCATTGGAAAACCGGATAAACTCATCCAGCTTTTTAGCCGCTTTTCCACTGTCGATAACGTCTTCGGCAACCTTAACAGCGGCGCCGATCGAGTCGTGTTTGCCTGTTATGAACAAAGCTGCCGCCGCGTTCAATATGGCAGCGTTTCTCCCCGCGCGCTTTTCTCCGTTTAGGATCGCTTTTGTTATTTCAGCATTTTCAGCGGGCGTCCCACCTTGCAAATCTTCTTTTTTGCCGCGTTCAAAGCCAAACTCCTCTGGCGTTATCGTGTATGAACGCACCCATCCGTCTTTGACCTCGCATACAAAAGTAGGGGCAGAGAGTGAGATTTCATCCAATCTGTCCTCACCATGGACAACCATCGCGTTTTTGACGCCAAGGTTAGACAAAACCTGCGCCAGCGGTTCCACCAGTTCGCGGTCGAATACGCCCATCAACTCCATTGTGGCGCCTGCGGGGTTGGTGAGCGGCCCGAGTATGTTGAAGATCGTCCTGATACCAAGTTCCCGGCGAATCGGCGCTACATACTTCATGGCGATGTGGTAGTTTTGTGCGAACAAAAAACATATCCCGATGTTGTGCAGCAACGCGGCGCTTTTTTCGGGTGGGATATTGATGTTTACGCCTAGTGCTTCCAATACGTCGGCAGAGCCACATTTGCTGGATGCGCTACGGTTGCCGTGTTTCGCTACGGGAATGCCTGACGCTGCGGCAATAATCGCAGCCGTGGTTGAAATGTTGAAAGTGTTGGCTTGGTCGCCACCTGTGCCGACGATTTCAAGAGCTTCGACGTTGTGCAGCAGGCGTATACAATGCGAGCGCATCCCGAAGGCGGAAGCAGTTATCTCGTCTTTAGTCTCGCCTTTTAGGCTCAATGCGGTAAGGTAAGCGCTCATTTGCACGGGCGTCGCTTCGCCAGTCATTATTTCGTGCATGACTGTTTCGGCGGTTTCATAAGTCAAATCCTGTTTTTTCGACAGGGATAATATAGCTTCTCTGATCATTTCTTTTTCCTCCTCATAAATAATATTTCGGTTTAACGCTTTCGGCTTCTAGCCGAATAGTCCGGCATTCGTCCACATGGGAATCGCTACGAGTAAAGCGACAAAACTTGCGGCAAAGTATATGATTCCATATGTCCCAAGATGCTTGTTTGTAAACGCCCTTTCTCCCGCGATAGACCTGCTCATCATAGCCCACATATTCTGATAGGCCATGACAAATGAGTTGCCTGCCATAACGAATACGAACAGCCACACCAGCGGGCTTATATTGTACGCTTCCTGTATAGAAGGGAGTATCGGCGCCAATATCGCAATGGTCGGGATAAACAGCGCGACGTCGAAAAACCTCCACAAAAACACAAAGACCATAACACTGAACATGAATAAGAACGGATTGCCAGCGACGGGGGAGAGGGCAGGCACGACGATGCCAGCAAACCACTCGGACAAGCCGGTTTCGTTAAAGATAGCGCTAAAACTCAAAGCCATCGCTATAAAGAATATCAAATCCCAGTTGACGCCGGTGTTGAAATCCTTTGTCTCCAAAATCCCAGACAGAAAGAAAAGGAAGACGGCGGCTAAACACACGGCGGCNTCAGGCAAACCGTGGTACCTGTTTGTCAGGAACATAATAAAAACGGCTATNAGAATAATGCCCGCGAATAACTCATGACGGCTTATTTTATCCGCACTCTGCCCTTTGATAGCGTCAGTCGCGTCTTTTGACAGTTTTTCTTTTGGCCTTAAGATAAAAAGACTGCCTACTACTAAAAGTATGGTCGTGATCAAAATTGGAACGAATAACACGCCAAACCAATTGTCAAACGTGACAAGTCCCTGGGTTTCCGGCGCGGAGTTTATCATGCCGGATATAATCGGACCCCAGAGAACGCCGGACATCCACCCCGAACCTGGAATGAGCGCCATGCCGAACGCGGTCAGAAGAATGAGAGAGTTGCCCTTTGAGCCTTTTTCGAGTTTGCACAATTCGCAGCATTGTACGGCAATCGGAATCATAATCGCTACTCGCACGGTGCTAGACGGGGTAAGCAGGCTCAGTATCACACCGATGAGTACCCACGCAAGGACAAGCGATATATACGATGGTTTGAACAGCTTGATTATAGCCAGCGCAATCCGCTTTCCCAGCCCTGTCTTCTGAAGCGTAAATCCAAAGAAAAGCGCAGGAATCAATGTCCAAATCGCCGACTGTGTAAAACCGGAGAAAACGATCCCTGGCTTTAGCCCGAGGGCAAGTGCAAAGAAAGCCAGAAACAGCCCACCTGCGGAAAAAGAGAGCTTGAAGGGTTTGAAAATCCAGATGCTCAAGGAAATTATTATACCGCCAAGCATCAGTTGCGCAGTGTCGTTCAAGTTTGCGGAAAAAGGTTTTATGGTCATGATGATAACCGCGATCAACACCAAGAATCCTGTTCCTATATATGACGTCTTTATTTTTTGTGCCATTTTATTCTCCTCCATTATTCATTTTTAGTTTTGCTAAGAAAAGCGCTTAACACGATAACAGTTCCGCCATCGAAAAATAAGGAAATTGCGGTCGAAAAACATGTTATCCGCCATCGAAAAATTGCCTTTTCATTGCAATTGAATTGGTTATACTTTTGCTGATACATTTTGCATCTTCCTTTCAAAAGAAAAATCCTTGGTAAGCTAAACGCTTGACCAAGGACGAATAATATAATTCGCGGTGCCACCTTGATTCACAGGACAAATCCTATGCTCTTCGCAGGATACCAACATATCCCTCGCAACTGACGTATGCGTCACGTCATGGAGTACTCAACGCTAAACATGAAACGTTTTTGACCATGCCCTCGGCAGTCCATTTAACAATCCGCATTTCGATCCGGCTCTCAGCTCCCCGAACTCTCTGTGCGCGCGTATACTGTTTTTATCTCTGCTTCAACGGTTTATTGAAATATTCAATTTAGTGCATTCTACGACATAGCGAGATGCTTGTCAAGTATTATTTTTCTGACCGCTTGACAGTATTATTTTTCTGACCGCTTGACAGAATTTTACGCCTGACAGAATTATATCTGATTTCTGAATATTTCCGAATTATATTTATTTGCCATAGTGCTTCTGAATTTTATNACACCTTTTCGCTTCGCAAAATGCCATACTTTACCGGGAAAGNAGGGTCTCCTCGCATAATGGTTATAAGCCTTCGCGCCGCACCGTCTGGCATATACCGGCCTGTCTCCCATGATTCCACCGTCTTTCTCGACACGCCAATCGTCATTGCAAATACATTCTGCGTCATACCGAGTACCTTTCTAGTTTCCCTTATCTCTTCCGCACTGATTGTTTCTGGAATCGGGTTGACCGGCAACTGTGTCGTCCGCAACTCAATTTTACTCTCCGAGTGATCCAACGCTTCCTGTACAGCCTCTACAAGCCTTTCACCCATTCTACTCATTTCTGATTCCTCCAATTTGCATTGATTTGACCTATAGCAGTCTTAAGAAACTTTCTCTCCACCTCGGTTATATCCTCTTTTTCACTCTTTGGGTACGCATCGAATAAGTACACGATGCCGTGCTCCGGAAAATCGCCATACAAAACCCTAACTCCGCCACTCTTCCCACTGCCTTCAAGCGCGCCCCTTGTTTTTCGGACGCCTCCCGTTCCACGAATAACTGGATGTCTTTTCGGGTTATCGCATATTGCCTTTTGCAACACAGAAAGGTCGTCGTCATTACATCCGAGCGACTCCCATTGCTTGTCAAAATTCTTTGTGTGTATGAACATCCTATCAGTTAACACGCCCGATTTTCCTTTCTTAAAACTCCTACTATAATCATATACGAGTCACGAGGGATTTTCAAGAGGATTTGAAAATAATTACCTCAACTATTATTTCGCGGCTACTGTTCAGTGGGTATACAGAAGTGGGTAAAAAACAACACAATTTCGTCTTTGCGAGGAGCTTACGACGCGGCAATCCAGCTGGAAACCTGACAATCGGCGCAAAGGGGACTGGTTTGCTTCGCTGCGGCTCGCAATGACGGGGACTTTGGATGCTGTCTGAAAAGTAACCTGACCGTTGACTATTTGTTAATTTTCATTCCATCGAATTGATAATGGCGTGATAATTACGTATAATATATGCGGAGGTGGTTTTATGCCAAGCGCAAAGTCAACTGTAAATGTTAAAATTGATACGGACATAAAAGAAGCTGCCGCAAATCTTCTCGCCAGAATGGGAATAGATCAAACAACGGCGATTGATATGTTCTACCGTAAGATTATCGCGGTTAGGGCATTGCCGTTTCAACCCGAACCGCTACCGACTACCGGAGAACAACTACTTGCCGCGATAAAACGTAAAGGGATACCAAATATTACGCTTCCCGCAGATGAAAACGGTCATGCTTTCATCGACAAGGAAAAACACCCGGAGTTGTACGACTGGGCGGTGAACGGCTGATGAAGATTTTTGACATCTACATCGCTTACTGTCTTTTTTTTTGCCCGGAAATGAAAAAATCCTTTTCCCTACTTGACAAATCAATCCGTACGGGCTTCATCTTACGGAAAGTATTTTTCCGCCTAGTCGATGCTGAGGATGAACAGCTTGTCTTTCGTGTCAGCGCCACCTGGCGCTATTTTCTATTGTTGATGTGGTGGGCGTATTAACAGAGCAACTGACACAGCGCAACGCAAGAACATACTGGCTGTTTTAAAAAGTGTCTTAATGAAGAGGGCGCAGACCAGTTTGCTTACAAATTGTAAGCAATTGAACATGAAAGCGGCAGATGGTAAACGCTATAATACAGATATTGCTAATACAGAACAGCTTTTGCGTATCATTCAATCCATGCCATCACCGAAAGCTGAACCGCTTCCTTTAAAGCGTTACCGGGATCAATATCGAGCATGATTGTGAGCATATTAAGGGGGATAACGAATCAACCGACATTTTGCAACCTATTCAACCGACAAAATGTACGATGAATATATGTGGATCGTCTCAGCCCTATTCTTCCCGTTCTAAGCGAATCCGTATTCGGATGGAGTTACTGTACCTTCATGTAACTCCCTTAACGGTGCATTAGACCTAGCCATTTTTCCCGATTCTTTATCAACCCAATATCGAAAAGCATATAAAGGGTCTACCGGGTTTTCATCCGAATACGGCCAGCAGACAAATGAATAATCTCTATCGCTCTCGCCAAAGTAATTCCCGACTTTGAGATAACAATTGCCTTCATCATTATCATATCCATGATGCCCTATTAATATTGCTTTCGCTTCGTCAACTGTTTTCATGGTTTCTTCACCTCAACAAACTATTCAAATCAAACCCAGGCTTGAAATTGTGGTACATGGCCTCCTGTCAAGCCAAAGATTTCTCTTGTTTCCGCGACTCTGACGTTAAAATTACGGATTAGTCATTCGGTCAAGGTTGATAGTGGCACTACATTTACCCCATCCGGTCTGCGATAAGCAAACCCATTTCCTGTGATTACGGTTAGTGCGTTCGGTGGTTGGATCTTTTCAGTGTCTATTTTCACGGCGAGTCTTAATAAATTGTTTGCGGCTTCATCGACCGCGCTGATACCGAGCTTTATCTCAAAGGCACCCCATGTTCCGTTTGCGTATTCCACGATAGTGTCAATTTCCAAACCATGCGAATCGCGATAGTGATATACTTTACCACCATTACTGTCAGCATATATCCGCAAATCCCGGATGGCTAGTGACTCGAACAATAACCCAAAATAATTAAGATCTGCTATTACCTTATCAACTGACAAACCCAGAGCGCCAATAGCGAGCGAGGGATCAACAAAATGGCGTTTTGGCGCTTTGCGAAGCATACTGGACGATCGAATATGGGTGTTCCAAGCGGGTAGGTTATCGGTTGTCATCAGTCGTTCAAGCGCTGAAAGATATGCGATGACTGTTTCATCGTCCAGATCCGCATCGCTGCCCCATGTATCTTTAGATAAAGCGGCAATAGACACTTCAGTTGAGATGTTTCTCGCAAGCGACTGGAGCAGTCGCGTTACTTTGTATGGATCTCGTTTCTTTTTCGATACTCTGCTCAAGTCCGCTTCAGCAATCAGAGTAACATAGTCGTTTACAAAGCGTAATCCTTCATTCGCGCTCACACCAATCAAGCCAGGCCATCCGCCCAGCGTTGTTTTTTCCGCGAGTTCTCCTAGCTCAAATTTGACAGGTTCAGAGGTTGGCGCTTCGCCACGCATCAGGGCAGCAAGACTGACTTCACCCGATGACCAGCCTTTTTCATATAACGACATTGTACGCATCTTGATAACAGAAAACCTTCCTGCGCCGGAGTGCCGCTTTGCTTCATCGTCAGGCGTTGCGGAGCCGGTGAGAATGAACTGCCCTTTTTGCTTTCGCGTATCGACCTCGCGTCGAACATAGTTCCATATTTGTGGATACTCTTGCCACTCGTCAAGCAGACGCGGAACAGCTCCCTTCAAAACGTTACCGGGATCAATATCCATCATGATTTTGATTTGCGCGTCGGCGTCGAACCTGACGACACTACTGGCTATTTGCATTGCCGTCTCTGTTTTGCCGCAGCCTTTTGCGCCTTCGATTAACACAGCGCCTGCGCTTTGCAGACGGGCGTCAAGCGCTTTATCGGTAAATCTTTTGTAGTATTCCAAGCGAATTCACCTCACATATTAATGAGGATAACAAATCAACCGACATTTTGCAACCTATTCAACCGACAAAATGTACGACGTTCAACCGACAAAATGTAAGATGAATATATGCGGATCGTCCTATCATTTTACTCTTAACTTCGGTATAAATATATATGATATTATCGCACGGGCTAATATAATGACGTTAAAATTACTACGTCAATAAATTTCCAAAGTAACTACCACCGTGGACGCGAAAGTGGACTTTAGTGTGGGAAACGAAAAGTGGTAGAATTTAATCTGGGAAATTTCATAAAATCACGTGCTTATATCATGGCACGTCTATTTCCCGTATAACTCCCATGTTATATGAGGAGATGCCAAGCAAAGTGCCTATATTTCCACCTAGGGAATTGATATACCATCTTCCGTCATAGCTCGCCACGTCAAAGCAGAAAAGATATATTTCTCTATCTATATCAACTCGGGCGACAACATTTTCTATTTTCTGCGCGCCAACAATATCGCTTGTACTATCAATGTTTTGTTGGTTTTTGTCGCTTGAATACATATCTGACAGGCTGTTTAGATCAACAAAGTCAATAATACTTAAGGTTTGTATAGCCTCGTAGTATGTCGGATCACTTATTCTTTCAATAAAGCGATCTACTTCCCGCTCATCGCCAAAGGGAGTCATCGCGCCGCCGTTGTTCAAATCATCCGCGAAAAAGACCGACGCGTATTGATATTGAATCCAATTGGCAATCAGCCCTTGGCGTCGCTGGATATTTAGGTCAGTGGTTAATCGGTTGTTTGACGGAAGGCTTTGAGGAAGAGAGAAAAAATTATAAGCCCATAAGCGTTCTATTTGCGCTTGAAGATCATAATTATTGGCAAAGGATTCCACAGAAAATGTGGAAATCATTGTCTTTACATCTGCGTTGCCAAACGCTTCAAGATATGCCCTCGCGGCAGCCTCCGCGCTAACATAT
>WRNV01000024.1 GCA_009776445.1 Oscillospiraceae bacterium
AGTGAGACGAACGCTGTACGCAGTCGAAGCGAAGTCGATACCCCCTTATCGCTTAGTTGTCTGAAGTGGGTTTGGGTCAGTTGGCGTCAAGTGCATACCCATATTTTTATTATTAGCAGGAGGAATGGATTGGTAATGAAATTATTCAATAATTCTCCCAAGCCAAAATCTAAGCCGGCCGAATCGCAGACAAACAAAAGGAATGAACTTGAACTTAACAACAAAGAATTACAAGAGCTTGTAGCAAATTCTGCGCTATCAGTGCTAAAGCAAGATAAACAGTACGACAATCTCTCAGATGTTACAGTTGAATTTGGATATTTGTTTTCCATTGATGGACATGGGCTAGAGGGGCTACTGAAAATTAAGGCTAATCAAGGAACTTTTTATTTCGCCGCCCAAAAGAATTCTATCCAAAAGCTAAACATTACTGAAGAACTCTTCAAAGGATATACGGAAACATTCTTGGAAATTCATGGCTAATGGGTTAAATATTTAGCTATGTGAAGCAATTATTATGACGATAAGTATCGTTTAAATCAGTACAGAAGCGACTGATCAGTCCTACATCAATCATGCATTCTGGGGGCGAACATGTTCGCCCCCAGAATTTGTTGCAAATCAATTACAGGCTAATGCTAATGCTAATCCTAATCCTCATACCGGATAACTTCTATTCTATCAACCTCGATCCAGGTTCCTTGCGCCCCCGCTCTACTCCCTTTGTTGACAAACCTGACGGTATGAGTGCCGCTGGGCATTAGACCCGTATCATAATATAGGGTCTGGTTTTGGGTTGTGGTCGAGTACATGTCAAAATCACCTTTGGACTCGCCATCGATAATTATTTCCATGATGCACAGGTAGGTGTTTCTTCCGCCATATATCTTTGTCTGCACACCGTCGAACGTGTATTCGAAATACGCGCCGATAGTCTGGGTTGAGGTGCAACTGTTGTTGAAATAGCCCGTTTTGCTTGCGTTTTGCGACCAGTTGTCCCCTACCGAATACTTTATGTTGGGGTTGTTGTCATTCCATGTTTCGGTGACCAGCGTTGGGATCAGGCTGGGGGCGTGGGCGTAATCGGTCAGTGGAATGTATGTTACGGGATCCCAGAACATAACCTTCGCAGAATAGCCCTCTCTGTCAACCGGAAGTTCTAGAGTAATCTGATCATGGTACTGCTTTTGCCCGATCACGCTGACCGGCAGCTGTTTTGACAGCGCCATCCTGCCTGTGTCAGTATACAGCGCCGCAATCGCCAACACATCCAGATCGATGATGTTCTCGTTATTTATAGTGAAATCGACGGTCAAGTCGCCCTCAGCAGGCAGCTTTGTCTTGTATGTCACGTCGGTTCCGGCATCGTCCAGAAACTTTACGTCGTAGGACACGTTATCGACGTACCCATTCACCATAACCTGATAAATAGCGTAGGAAGTCTTTCCGGCAATGCCGATCTGGCTCATGACTACCCGGACGTATTGGCATGTCTGCGGCGGCTCGATAGGGATAAACTCCATGCTGCCGAGAGAGGCGCGCTCGTTACCGCCCCCGCCGTCGGTTGTGGAATAGGCGTCCCGCCAGTTCGTATTGTCGTTGGATACCTGGATGGTGTACGTCTTAGCGAAAGCGCTGTTGTTGGTCGTCGTTCTATCGTTTGTCCCGGTACCCCATAGAATGTTTACGCGCGACACCGTATATTCACTCTGCAGATTCACGGTAACCGTCGTCGCGTTGGCGTTGTTTGATACCCAGCGCAGTGTGTTACCACCGTCAGTGATATACGAAGCGTTGCTGCCTGTACTTGCCGTCACAGGCTTAAGAAGTGCAACATTTTTCCCAATCAGTTCTGGCGTCAAGCCGTAAACCTGGAAGTTCTTCAGCATATAGCCGCCGGCGGCATTCGGAGTGATGCAACGCAGGCGCACAAACCGGGCATAGACTGGCAAGATCAACACTTCGTCCTTCCCGCCCGAGCCTTGGGTAGTATTGTAAATAGTTGCCCAGGCTGCGTTTTCCTGCGATACTGAAATCTCATATTCCGTGGCGTAATTGCTGCCCCAGTCCAAGACGATTTTGTCGATTTTCCCATACACACCCAAATCCACGGTTATGTATGGACTGTTATCACTCGGGTCAGAAACCCATGCTGTATCGCTTCTGCTGTCAACGGCAAACTGACCTGCGTTTGCGGCCGAATCGCTGGAGGAAGCCGTTACATTGACGTAGGAGGCTCTATTTCCAGCTTCTCCCACCGGGGAAACAACCGGGGTCGTCCCGCTGCCGCTGCCCGTTGACAGAGGGATGCTGATCTGCCCGACATTCCAGCCTTCAACGATAAGGATCGGATTCCCGCCATCCAGGCTCTCCGTCTTATACTCGATCGTGATTGTCTTTGTCTGACCTGGCAGCACCGAGAAGTAGTTGTCAGTATAGAAAACCGGCTCGATCAGGTTGTTGGTCTTGCTGTTGTAAACCTTAAAGCGGTTGAAGAACGCCAGGGCGTCCGTCGGGTTATGCGCCGATACCGTGACAAACTGTGTCCCGTTAACCTCGTTGACTGAGGCCGAAATGTCCAGCTTGGCTGCAGGCATGGAATTGAGCGCGGTAAACCCGGTGTCCGCGCCATACTCGTTGTCATTCTTAGAACGCCAGTAAAGCGTGTCGTCGATGCATTCGCCGTCACTGTCAAGCAGCTGGATGTAGATGAAATGAACATCGTCAAAGTTCGCCGTTTCCTTCGAAGGTACATCAAGAAGCCCATTGATGGTAAGTTCCTGATCAATAGCGATGTTGGAGCGGCTTGAGCTCCACTGCAGGCTCCAGTCAAGATTGCGGACCTCGGCTTTTACAGTCAGGCCGGACGCCGCGTCAAAGGAGTTGTTGACCACAGATACGTCGTTACAATAATAATCGTACTGAACATGCAGCGGTTTGTTGCTATGCGCCGTGTAATAGAGCGAAGCGTTCGGCTCCAGCGTATAACTGTAAATCCTTGAGCAGACGGACGGCCACGTATTGTTGCCCGTCCAGAAGGCGTAGCCCGTTGCGCACTTACCGGTCGCGTCCCACTTATTCCTCTGCCACAGTTCCCCTATGGCGCGAAACGACATAGCCCCTACCATCTGGCCTTTGAAGGCGTAGTTTTCCAAGCCGGTTCTTCCGACGATGTCCGGAAGCGAGAAATTGCCATACTGCGCGCAGCCGTAATTAAGAAAATACCAACTCTGCTGGAATCCGGCGCCGTCATGATAATCAAACGTGGCTTTATCGGGCGGCCAGAGCTTTTCCTCCGGCATCATTTCGCGCAGCACCTCAGCCGGTGGCAGGCACGGGTTGCCCGACTCGTTGCAGTATCCGCCGAACATGCCGCGGGGGCCCACGCCCCAGATGTCGGTGGCCGAACTGTCATAGAGGGCGTTTACGCCCTGGTAGGTATACGGGCACCCTCTTTGGCCGTTGGCGGCTGAGTTGGCCTGATATCCTCTCGTGCCGTCATATTGGTTTACAATAGTGTCCAGACCGGTGATGGTGGCTGCGTTGCCCTCGTTGCAGCCAGCGTAATAAAATACGCTTGGGTGGTTCCTGACCCGTAAAACAACGTCCATCCAGTTGTCCCTATGGACGGTCAAGTAATTTGTGAGCAATGCCCCTGTCGGCGTCGTGGTCTGACTGGTCATACCCGATTCCACCCAAGCAAGAACCCCGTATTTGTCGCACATCTCGAAGAAATAGTCTTCCTCGGGGCCGCACCCGCTGAAGCAACGGAGAGAAACCCAGCCCGCCTGGGCGATCATGCGGATCTGAGCTTCATAACGTTCCTTGGTGTTCAGGCACATGGCGTCACTGACCCACGCGCCGCCTGTTAAGAACAGTTTTTTGCCGTTCACGCGGTAGACTAACTGCCCGTTATACGTGGTGTCGTATTCAATGGAACGGATGCCGAAATATGTATCGATTTGATCGGAAAGCACGTTGTTGTAATCGCCGGTCAATACGAAAGAAACCTTCAGATCGTACAGATCCTGCGCGCCCCGTCCGGCTGGCCACCAAAGCTTCGGATTAGTTACAACCAATCCGGGGAGATCCTTGTAATCCATAACAATTTCTTTGGTTTCGTTGGGCTGGAGCGTGACATTTTGCGAAACGGTGGCGTTGTTGAAATCCAAAACCAACGCTCCAGTTTGGGCAAGATTCGTCGTGTTGGTTACATACGTTTTGAACGTAAGGTTCGCAACGTCGCCAGGAACGCCGTTGGTAATCATGAATGGGTCGCGTACGGCGACTGGGCCTGTGGCGCTAACGAACACGTCGCGGTAGATGCCCATGTTACGGTCACGGGTGCCATCTACAAAGGTGAAGTCCCAGCCGATCGTCGCTTCCATAGCCGCTGGGTTATTCCCCATCACCGTAGGTGAAGCGCCGCCGCAGCCGTAATCTTTTGGAACACCTGGATAATCCAGCTGGTAGACTTTTACAGCCAGGACGTTTTCACCGATCACCGCTTTGCCGGTTACATCGAATAAACCGCGTTTGAACGCACCGACCGTATTGCCGATAAGCGAGCCGTTTAAGTAGATTTCTGCTTTATAGCTTATTCCGTTGAAATTCAGCCATATCTCTTTGCCCTGATAATCGTTAGAGAGCGTAAAGGTCTTTCTGTACCAATGGGCAAAGGTAAATACTGTGCCTGGCGTGCCCGCGTCCGGAATTAAGCCTTCCGTCCGTTTGTTGTTCAAATCGTACTGCGGATCAGGATAAATCCCGTTGGCCACATAGCTGGTCAGAAGGGTACCCGGTACAACGGCGTTCATCCACTTGTCCGCGTCATATGCCGCCGTTGAAATCTCCGTCCCGGTATCGGCGCAGTTTTGTGTGCTGATCAGCGACCAGCCGGAATCTAAATACATCTCATCGCGGAACTCATTGCCGTTTGAGCCCGGCAAAGCAGATACCGCTTCTGATGCCTCCACTGCGTCGACTTGCGCAGGCACGGCTGTTTCCGACGCCTGGGAAGCAACGGACACTAATAACATGCTGGATGACAGAACTAAAGACATTACGAAACTGAGTAAAGCTTTTCCATGTTTCCTCATTGTCAAGTCTCCTTTAAATTATAATTTGGTACATAACGGTTGTCACAAAACTATAGTAACCACTTCCCTTCCGCAGCTATAGACAATATCACAAATCCCGTTCCCCCCTGAATTTGTGATACACGGATATAAGCAACAGTAATATCAATCCATCTATTTGTCAAGTGTTCTGCCTGTTTTCGACACGTAATCTGAATCGCGGTTACTAATCAGACTTCGCTGTTATTTCCAACGCTCTTTTTATCCTCGTTATAATGCAGCTTGCGCTAGTAGCTCGTTACCGAAAACTTCCCCTTGGCAATACAGCTAATATGATGTATTATCATTCGTGGGATGGGAACAGTATGGAGATAAAAGACTATTGCGCCAATGGTGGCAAAAACTGGTGGCGATTCGCAAGGCCAATAGTATTACGCAACTGGAGATAAAAGAGAAAACAGGATTACCTCAACAATCTATATGCAGAATCGAAAAAGGCACTGCGCAGAAGCAGAGTCCGACGTTAAGAAGCCTACTTAAATATGTCGACGCGATCGGGTGCGAGTTGACAATCGTTAAATGGTTCGGGTAAATCGTCAAAAGGTTTCCAAAACTCGCACGGTGGTGCGAGTTTTAGGCATCTCTAAAATTTGTAATTCTCGCGGACGCGTTCGATAATGGTTATTATTTCACCATACTCGGCTTGGTTTTTAGGTATTAAATCATTGCTCATTTAAATAGACCGCCTTTCTCGCTTATGTTTCGGCTTAATCAGGTCGTAGCTGTTGCCGACCATCCTTTTCAACTCTTCCTCCGGCACATCGCCGCCAAGCGCAATCGTGTTCCAATGTACCTTGTTCATGTGCCAACCGGGTGTCACATCCGCAAACGCCTGTCGAAGGAAGTCCGCCTCGAACGGGTCGCATTTCAAGTTGACGCACAACTTACCGTTCCGCTCGTATATCAGTGCAAGAGACTTCTTGTTCGTGCGATGTCGCATAACCGTCCATGCTCCGGCATCCGTAATATTGTCAAACGGATAGTCTTCGTAAAATACAAGCAGAAGTCGATGAGTCCTTGGCGTGTCATGTGTTCACCATCATTGCTCCTCAAAATAATCGGGGTCAATTTTCTTAATCCTTATGGTATTACTCGTACTCACTCCTAAGTCATGTTTTATCATGAATTTTGCAAGGGTTAACCCGTCAATAAGGATGATTTTTGAGTTGGGAACAGACTTCGCAAGCTGTAAGTTTAACTGCTCTGATAATACACCCATAATCTCTTCGGGAGTTATATCTGTATCCTCCAATGCAGTCGCCACGGGTGTATCAGTGGGCTTTGTCTCCAAGTTAACAAAGTCTCGATAAGTGGCATACTCGCGCAGTAATGCCACGTTTACTTCTATCGGATTCTTTGATAGTAGTTTTATTCCGGTTTCCGTTAATCCATAGTTACCTCGCTTTTCGCGTGATTCGAGCAAGCCGAAATATTCTCAATCACACACTCCTCGTTATCCCCCAAAAACTGCTTTACGCCGCTTGTACCAAGATTACGCAAATGCACCCACCCCGACTAAAGTAAACGATAGTCATAAGATGTAAGGCTATTCTTTTTCACCAAGTACGTGTTCTCGCCAATCATCCATGAATTCCTCAAGCGGCTCAGGTGAGGTTCTTGCGGGTCGAAGAGGTATGTCTTGCCAAGAGTCAGGCAAGAATGGGGCTCGTTTACGCCATTCATTAAAATATGCAAAAGCCATTGTTAACTGTTCTTTAGCTTCACAGTCTCCAAACTTGCGAAGAACCTCATCAAGTGTAGAATCGCCAGAAACAGCAATCGATGCAATATCGGCAACAATCTCAGGACTTAGTTCGGGATACATTTTTTCTGTATCTTCAGGTAGTTTACCATTAGCAAGGAAGTAATTCTTACGCCAAAGGTCGAAGGGATCACCTATAGGACATTTACCACTCCAGTATTTACTCATAATAAATTACCTCTTATAGCTTTGGCTTTGGCTTTGGCAATTTGATATTGGTGTTACCGCCTAAAATACTTGCACCAATACCTATAACAGCAATTGCTACAAATGCAGCAGCTGATACTATTTCCCAGTTGAACTTCTATTTTCAGTATCCTTGCTTTCAACCATTTCTGCAATTTCTGTCATTTTATCTACATAATATTTCTTTTCCTCAAAGGGAATTTTTTCCTTTTCTGGACAGCTTTTCAGTGTATCCATTACAGTATTATACATATAAAAACACTGTTTGCTGCTTTCAGTATTATCCTCAAGAGCCTTCTCTAAAACTGACTTGTAGTCACTCATTACTTGTAATGCCATTTTTGTGAACTCGGGAAACTGCTCTAAAGCTTTTTTTGCGACTTCTGGTTCCATATTCTGCAACATAGATGCAAATGTCATGACCTTATCTTTAGTCAAATGCTAGTGATCATTATAGCATATGCTATCGTACGAGAAAACAGGTTTTCATATTTTACTATGTATCCAAACCAATAATTTATTTTTGCGCCCGATGTAGGAAAAATTATTGTTATCAAGCCATTTAACCTATATAATATGGAGTATGCGGATAAAGATAAACTGATAGCCTTCTAATGCGATGAGCACGTGAGGCGTGTACTGCGGCGATGACGGTTATATTGAGCATGAGAGGAGTACAGTAACGTGAAATTATACATAAAGCAAAGGGTGTTTTCGTGGCGCGACCGGTTTTTTGTCAAGGATGAAGCTGGCTATGACCGATATGCAGCTGAAGGGGAGCTTTTTACATGGGGCAAAAAGCTGCATATTTACGACGCAAGCGGCGCTGAGGTAGCATTTGTCTGGCAAAAAGTCATGTCATTTCTGCCACGCTTTTTTGTTGAGATCAACGGTCGTGAGGTCTGCGAGATAGTTAAGGAATTCACTTTTTTCAGGCATAGCTATCGTATATCAGGTATGCCGTGGCATCTAAACGGGGATTTTTTGGCTCATGAGTATTCACTAGACGATAGTAGCGGTCGACAAGTAATGTGGATGTCAAAGAAATGGTTCACTTGGGGAGATAGTTATGAGCTAGACATCCCAGACGTTAGAAACGAGCTTTTGTGCCTGTGCATAGCGCTTGCCGTGGACTGCGCGATGGCGCTGCAGGAATCGCACTCCGGGTAATCATTATGTTGATTCCGCGCCTTTATCAGTGTTGTAACGGAATAAAACTCAAGCGGTACAGCCCCGTTACCGGGTCGCGGTCATTGCTGTCCACAACAACGCCTACTCCAGAACGTAAAATAGCCGCTTCATTTCGGGCAACTGTGTGCCCAAATAAGCTTTCGGCGGCTTTGATCAGTTGTGCGTGACGCCTGTCCAGGTTTAGCAGGAAACGAGGCAGGTTCTTGCCTTTTACCATGCTGAGCCAATCACATACCATGCAGTCCTGCAGTTTGTCGTCGCGTACGCTGGGGAGTTTGGCAAAACAATCATATATTTGCTGGGCATAGTCGGCAAGATCCGTGCCGTGGTTTGGCGCTGCTTCACCCAAGGCGCGAAACAGCGAAAATGGAGAAAGCTCAGAAACTGATTTCACATACTCCAGTGTCGATAAAAACCTGCTTTTGTTATATGTGTGCTGCAACGCGTTTTCTGTTTGACTGAGAATTCGCAAATCCTCCGCGCTCAACCATGGGCTGCGGGAAATTTCATATGGAGGACGGGAGTTGTATTGAATTTTCAGCTCTTCAGCTTGCGATCGGATCGTGCTTCCGTGCAGCAGCTTTAAAAAGCCGAGCTGCAATGTGTGCGCGCCCAACGCAAAGGCGCGGTTAAAGCCGACTTGAAAATCCGAAAGCGTCTCATATGGTAGCCCTGCGATCAAATCAACATGGATGTGTATATTTTTGTTTTTAAGAAGGAGTCGAATATTCTTTTCCGCCTTCTTGATATCAGTATGCCTGGACGACGCTTTCAGCGCAGGCTCATAAAAGCTTTGTAAACCAGCTTCGAGCTGTATCCTCCCTGCTGGAGCGCGGCTTAAAATTGATAGCTGTCGTTCATCAAATAGATCGGCGGCTACTTCAAAATGAAAGCAGCATGTTGTGTCGAGCCCGATGATATACTCAAACAATTCACAAGCCCGGTTGGCATTGCAATTAAACGTCCTATCCACCAGCTTGATTGTTTTCGCGCCTGCGCAGGACAGCTTATAGAGCTGTTTCTTTACTGTATCCAGAGGAAAAAAGCTCACGATGCTTCCGCCAGAAAGGCAAAATGAGCATTGATATGGGCAACCTCTTGATGTTTCGATATACGCGATCCTGCCGCCAAGCGCGTCAAAATACGCGTCGCTATACGGGTCGATGGGCGCGATTGGCTCACTTGGCTCACTTGGCACGACTGCCTCAATAGGGTGTTCAGGCTCCGATTGCTTTGGTTTGGCGTCTCCCAACGTGTCCAATAGCAATGGAAAGCTATATTCGCCTTCGCCACACAAGACATAATCAGCGCCGCAAGCTAACCAATACTCGGAATTATACGAAGCTTCCGGGCCGCCGAGTACAATTATAGCCTTTGGAAGTTTTTCTTTCAGCAAATTGAGCAGTTCCAGCAACTTGTCGGCATTCCATATGTACGTCGAGATGCCCACCACATCCGGAGCAAAAACCGCAACCTGCCCGGCGATATCGCAGTTTTCCTGGTGTATCGTGGCTTCAACTACCTTTACGTCATGAGGCGCACGGGCATACTTCGAAACCCCGCCTGCTAAGATCCAAACCGCAAGCGAGGAGTGGACGTATTTAGCATTGATCGCCAAAAGCGCAACCTTACTCAAAATCTCTTCTTTCTAATAGCGGCTTATAAAATAAACGAGAATTTGTATTGCTATATCTTAACCGATATAACAAAATGTGGCAAGAATGATTTTGACGGATTCCACCTGGTTTCTTTGACAGCAACTGAAAGTCACGAGATCAACTGGCAATGTTTGGGCTATGCGTTGACGGCGTAGCAACTTTGCGCTACACTATAGGTGAAGTTATTTTATTTATAAAGATAGGTGATAGTCATGATGAATACTTATGCGCGTCCAGTCCGCGATTTGCGAAATAACTATGGAGAAATAATTAGACTAGCTAACGAGGGAAACCAGGTTATTATTACAAATAATGGCAGGGAAGCCGCTGTCGTAATAGGAACTGAAGCATATAGGCGTTATGAAACTTTTTTGCATCGGGAGTTTATTAAGGAAGAATTGTCCAAAGCAAAAGATAAGGCAAAAGATCCTAACGCCAAATGGGTGAGCGAGGAAGAGTTCTGGGCAGATTTCGAGGAAGGTCAATGAAGCATAGGATAAGATATTTGGCTGTCAACTTGACAGTACTAATATAGGATGTATATAATCAAGAAACGGCGCAGTATTATTTTTAATTATGAAAGGAGAAGATGAATTACTATGAAGAGGGTCCTGTATCTGCTATTGGCATTTATTATGCTATTTAGCGCAACTATCTGTGAGATTTCATTTGCGGTGCAAGATGATCCAGCGTTGGACGAGTATGACAAGCTACGCATAAAATGGCAAAATCTTGCGATGGGAGGGGAGTATGACGAAAACAATCCCCAAATTAAAGTTCTACTAAACACTATTAACAGCGTCGCTGCCGACCTGCTTGCCAGGATCAACAAGAATCCTGAACCAGGCGCAGGGCCAAACGACTACCTTTGGACTGAGTATATGCTCGGAAATCGAGGTAATCCCAGCCCTGACTCTGACAAACTTCAATTCACTATGCGCAGTGTAAAAAATATGGCTATGGCCTATCAGACGAAAGGCTGCGGCTTATATCATAACGATGAATTGAAGACGGAAATTCTTCGCGCGATGGATTATTTGTATGTCAACCATTTTAAACCGGGCGTTGACTCTTCCCCACGGTACGGCAACTGGTTTACCTGGGAAATAGGCGGGCCGATATACCTCAGCGAAGCAACGCTATACATGTTCGATTTCCTCACAGAACAGCAAATTCAAGACTACGCCGGGACTGCCCGTAAGGGTACCGGAGAAACGGTTGACACTGGTGCGAATGCATTGTGGAGAAATCGCGTAAGACTGCTGACGGCAATCCTTCGCAAGAATAATGACGACCTTGTAAGGATTAAGGATGCTGTCCCAAGCCATATGGGCTACACTACAAGTGGTGATGGCTACCACGCTGACGGAACGTTTATGCAGCATACTTACATCGTATATAACGGCGGCTATGGCAAAGAAGCTCTTTCCGACATAAGCCATTTCCTTTATTTGCTAGAGGGGTCTCCTTGGGAAATAACAGATGCCAGAAAGGAAAATGTTTACAAATTCATTTACGACCATTACGCACCATTTATGTATAAAAGTGTGTTCATGGACATGACACGGGGACGTGAAATTACCAGGACTGATACGACAGACGCGTTTGCAGGCATAACGATAGCGTTGTCAGTCGGGCTTATATCCGAATTCGCCCCCGCACAGGATGCCGCAAATTTCAGGGGCATGATAAAAGATTGGATGAGCAACGATTACGCCATGAAGATTCTAGGTCAGGGCGCAGGCGTTGCTTGGTACATGTTCCCTGTTTACAACTTCTCCAAAATTCTTGAAATACTTGCGGACGATTCAGTGGAACCTTACACGTTTAAGGAAAGCCGTCAGTTCGGTTATGGCGTTCGCACGGTGCATGCGACCGATAAATTTACGTTTGCCTTAGCGATGTACAATAGCAGCCGTATTCAGAACAATGAGACCGGCGACAGCAATACAAGGGGCTATTACACAGGTACAGGCACTTATTGGATTTATACGCCTGATATCGGTCAATTCACCTTGTCCAAACCTACAATGAACTGGTATCGATTCCCTGGCACAACCGTTGTGCGCAATAGAAACGCTTCGTTCGCCAGGAATGCATATGCATTCGCCGGCGGCACAACGCTGGACAAGAAATACAGTACATCCGGCGTTGAAATAGGCCATACGCAACTGCAGGTACACGCAAAAAAATCCTGGTTTATGTTCGACAACGAAGTCGTATGCCTGGGATCTGACATTACTTCCACCAACACAACAGAACCTGTTGAAACAACCATAGAGCAGAGGCGTATCGAAAACAATAACGATCTCATTATCGACGGCGTAAAGCAGCCCGCCACTCTTGGATGGAGCGAAAATTTCACTGGCGCTAAATGGGCTTTTCTGGAAGGCAACGCGGAGGGTTCAAATATCGGCGTATATTTCCCAACCGAACAGACTATCACTGCTGTTCGCCAAACTCAAAGCGGCAGATGGACGGATCATGGCACTTACAATATCGACAATACACTGTATTCTGACGACTACGTAACATTATTCTTTGACCATGGCGTAAGGCCGGAGAATACAAGCTATTCGTATGTGCTTCTGCCAGGGGCGACAGCGGAAGAAGTCGCTGCGTACGCTAATAACAGCGACATAGAGATAATCCGCCAGGACAACAATATACACGCCGTTTATCAAAAATCGTTAAATATTGTAGGCGCAAACTTCTTCACCAACGGCGTACAATCGATTGACGCGATGGGTTGCTCCGATTACCTTACAGTTGACAGGGCGTCCACAGTTATGATTTCCGAGAACGATGGGAAACTCTCAATAGCGCTAACTGACACCACTCAGGCTACTACAGGATATACAAATGTAACGATCAACCGCTCGGCTTTGGGCGTATTGTCAAAAGACCCGAGGGTTGAGGTCGTTTCGTGCTATCCTTCAATAGTCCTTAGAATTAATACCGGCGGCGCTGTCGGCGCTTCGATTGAAACGGTGTTGGCTACCGATGTGTATCGGAACGTTGCATTGCGGCGCGCTGCGTATCACTCCAGTATTCCAGCTAGCAACTATAACAACACCGGCCATTTGGTGACTGACGGCATAATCGATTCTGCCACTAACTTTGCCAGCAACTGGACAAGCCGCGGTAGTAGCAATGAAAGTGTTTACATTGACTTGGGCGCGGCTAGTAAGATTGATAAGGTTGTCACCTATTGGGGCGCCAACTACGCGAGGACTTATGATATCCAGGTATCGAACGACGCTAAGTCCTGGGTTACCATAGCATCCAACGACGCGGGCGCCGGTGGCATAACTACAGACACCTTTGACGAAACTACAGCTCGATATGTGCGTCTTTTTGCAAAGACCTCCTCTGGTACGAATTTTATAGTTAAGGAAATAGAAGTATATGGAGTAAATTATCTAACTTATTCAGTCGGGGATCTTCCGGCGCCCTTGGCGGACGGTACTCAGTACCTGCGCGGTGGCGCCTGGAAAGTGCAAAAAGCGTCAGAAGTGACAGCCACAGGCGCTGAGCTTACCGCTGGCTTCTATGACGATTCATCCTGGCTTCCAGCCACCGTGCCCGGAACAGTGCTGACATCTTACTTAAAGGCTGGCGCTCTACCTGATCCAAACATCAGTGATCAGCAGCTTCAGATTTCTGACAGTTTCTTTACTGCGGATTACTGGTATCGCGATAGCTTTGTTATTCCCGCCAGCCGCGAGGGGCATAAAGTATGGCTGAATTTTGACGCTATAAACTGGAAAGCGGATATTTATTTCAACGGCGAAAACATAGGGAGAATAGACGGCGCGTTCCTCCGCGGGAAATTCGATGTCACGAGGTTGGTTAATTACGGGGAGGAAAACTATCTCGCAGTCTATATCATCAGAAATGCCAATCCGGGTAACGTCACTGTTCAGACAGAATCCTCAGCCGGCGGTAATGGCGGAACTCTGGGGCAGGATAACCCGACTATACACGCATCCATCGGCTGGGACTGGGTACCCACTATCCGGGGCCGTAACATCGGCATCTACCAAGATGTATTTATTACTTACGACCAAGATGTGCAGCTGCTTGACCCATGGGCCGTCACCAAGCTGGACCTCGTAAACAAGGATTTCTCCACCGCAGATATATTTATTAAGACCGACGTGAAAAATACCACGGAGGCGGTGGTGGAAGCCATTATTTCGGGAACAATACAGCCTGGTAATCTGTCCTTCAGTAAAACGGTCGAGCTAGCCGCCGGGGAGAGCAAATCGGTCGATTTTGACAAACTTATTATGGATAACCCTGCGTTGTGGTGGCCTAACACTTATGGTGATCAACCGCTCTACACGGCTGATCTTTCCCTTGCTGTTGCCGGTGTGCAACTGGATCACAAGAGTTTTAAATTTGGCGTTCGTGAGTACTCCTACGACCCCGGATCCACGACGACGCGTTTGACAATTTACTGTAATGGCACGCGCGTAGAAGGACGAGGCGGCAACTGGGGCATGGACGATTCCAACCTGGCGGCCACTGACGAGGACTATGACATCAAAGTCCGCCTGCACGCAGAAGCCAACCTTACCATGATCCGCAACTGGGTCGGCATGACTCATGGTCGCGCCTTCTACGACGCTTGCGACAAATATGGCATCATGATCTGGGACGATTTCTGGCTAGCCAACCCATCCGACGGTCCCGTGCCGAATGATAACGCCATGTTCTTAAACAACGCTCAGGATAAAATCAAGCGCAACCGTTACCACGCCGCGCTAGCGTTGTATTGCGGCCGCAACGAAGGCAACCCGCCGACCGCTTTAAACACAGGTTTGATTAACTACACAACCTCTTTGGACGGCACTCGCATCTACATACCGCATTCCGCCACTATGCCAGTCAGCGGAAACGGTCCATACACGGTGCAGGATCCTGTTTATTACTTTGGCGCAGCGCCGATGACGCTGCATTCCGAGCGTGGCTTGCCAAACATCCCGGCCCTGGAGAGCATGAAGGCCATGCTAACTCCTGATCACTATTGGCCGAGAGATGTCGTGTGGGGTATTCATGACTTCACAACAGGCAGCGCGCAGAACGGAAATAAATTCATGACAGAGATGCGCCGCTACGCGGACTTCAACAGTTTAGAGGAGTTCGTGCGTATCGCGCAGATGGTCAACTACGACAACCATAAGGCCTTGTTTGCCGCTACATTAGCCGCACAGGGCAACGGTATGCTGATGTGGATGAGCCAGTCCGCCTGGCCTAGCATGGTTTGGCAGACCTATGATTACTACTATGACACAAATGCCGGATATTTCGGCTTGAAACATGGTAATCAACCAATTAACGCAATCTGGGATCCTCGTAACGACGACCTGATCCTAATCAACGCTACGCCGAACGCTCATGAAGGCTTACAGGCGGTTGTTGAAGTGTTCGATATTGGCGGTGTTCTGACGCGCAAAGACACATTTACCGCAGACATCGAGGCGGATGGGAAAGTTATCGTCGGCAAGGTCAAGTTCCCGGCATACACAACGGACATCAAGTTTGTGAGAACTTATGTCTTTGACAAAGACGGCGCCCAAATCGCCGAGGACTTTTCCTGGACGAATACAAAGACATATCAGAACTACGCAGCCCTTAACAGGATGCCAAAGACATTTGTAAAAGCTGAGGTGCAGGAGCTTGAAACTGTGAGCGGCATTGTTACGGCTAAGGTGCTCCTGTCAAACGACACATTGACTCCCGCCCTAATGGTACGCCTGAAAACGCTTATAGGCAGCACGGACGAGCTGGTGCTCCCGGTCTACTATGACGATAATTATGTTTCATTAATGCCGGGCGAATCGAAGGTCATTTCACTGGAGTTCGACGCTAAACGTCTCAACGGAGAAGCAGCGAATTTTGCCGTTGAGGGCTGGAATCTGTACGGTGGAAGAATAGGTGAGACACCCGAAATGTTCGTGGAAGAAGTCGTTCAACGCGACGGCCTCACGGCTGAAAACGTTGAATCTGGAACGTATACCCTTACGGCAAACGTGTATTTCGCCGAAGCAGCTCCAAGTCTCATGCCCATTATAGCTATATATAACGGTGAACGCCTCTTTGGCTATGCCGACGCTGAAGATTATACACTGACGGATGGCGTCTATACCTTTAAAACAGGTCCTATTGACCTGCCTGACGGTGACCTAAGCGTTTACAAAATCAAAACATTCCTTTGGGACAAAGACTACATTCCCCTGCGAATGCCAAACCAGTTAGGCGACTACGTCGTGGATTGGGTCAAACTGCCGGATCTCCAACCGAAGAAATCCTATATCGTTGAGGGTTTCGATTATGCAAACAGTGCAGAACTGACATCGACATATACAAACAACTCATCAGCCACAAGCCAATCCTTCGAACTGATCGACGCTGGAGGCGTTACCGTTAACGGGAAAGCGGCACGGCTTAACTATTCAATTAGCGCCAGCGGATATGCCGGCCGGTATAGGGCGTTCAGCGGAAACTGGTCTGCTTTCGACCATTATTGCCTCTGGATCAAGGGGGACGCCAGGAGAGGTGATGTAATACTTCAACTCAACGCCGACTGGGAGGTACATCTCAACACCTTCAACGGAGAAAACGGGCTTCCATATTTCAATCAGACATCTTTGGAATGGCAATACCTTGAAATCCCGTTCAGTGAATTCAAGCACAGAAACTACCCCACGAATTCAACACCGCTTAATTCCGCTCAGGTCACCAGCATCGCGTTCTATGTCAACGGTAATTCTACTAGCGGCGCTATCAGCGGCGGTCAGCTTTGCTACGGCGATGTAAGCGTAAAAGCGAAGAACAAGCCGTTTAGTACGCTTGATTTCGTCCCGATTGACCGTCAGAACGGTATAGTCAATACCCCGTTCACATTTACAGTATCAACTAAACTCGCCGATGGAGATGGCGTGTACTCAGATCCATCATATGGACAGGTCATGTACGATGTGGAAGATGCACCTGCCGGTATCACGATTGACGCCAATGGCGTTGTAAGTGTTAATGTTGCGATAGTAGGCAAATACATCATCACCATTGTTGCGACATACAATGGGACAGTCTATAGAACAACAGTGCCGGTCCGCATCGCAGCTAGCTAAGCAAGCATTTTATGCAAGTCATGTAGAAAATGCTTAAATAAAACTGCCCGCCCTATATAATTTATGGGGCGGGCTATTATTAAGTGTCAGAGGTTTCAGTTATATCGAGCGCAACGATTTCATATCCACTGTTTTTCAATTGTTTCATAATGTACCGACTGTCCCATTTAACTACTGTTCGTCAGCTGTCTTTAAAACCTACGTTTTCGCAGTATTCCATCCAAATGTTGAAATTATTTTCGGTATACATGCTCTTTACATTTTCGTAAGTCAGTTCATCATAGCCCGCAAGTTTGGCAAACATGGCGTATTGCATCAGATACTGGTGCAACGTAGACGAAAACTCTTCGATTTCCGTTTGGATTTCCTCGGTACTGTAACTAATGTCCAGCGCTTCCGCATCAATGTAAAAGACATCGGTGTTAAGTAAAAACAGCGGGAAGCTTATGTACCCTATATAGCCGTGCCCATGGCTGTACAGATTTGCTAATGTCGTGTCCGTATTGGTCAGGTGCAAAGTGATATCTTCATCGGAAACCCTGCCGTCAAGCTTGAAACTATTGTAATTTGGAAGTATAGCATTACCGGAAAAACATCGCGTCACCGCCTCGAAGTAACTCCCACATTTTGCTTTCATGAACTTTTCGATATTCAGCTCTTTTTCTTCGCTTGCCATGTCAATCAGAGCCCCGATAAAACCTGCGTCACCGGTATTCGATATAGCATACTCGATCAGATCTATCATTACTGGGACTTTGATATCCATATAGTAGGCGCCTTCCGCCTCGTCCATATTGCCTTCCATCGAGGGGTTGAGCGCCAGGAAACCCGGTTCTTTGATCGAGAAATACAAGTAATCGAGGTAATCCATATCCGGTTCATCAATTACATTCATAGAGTACATATTGATCAGTTCTTGCGAAAGATGTGTGCCTGATTTGAGCACGTGGTAGTTTGCAAGTCCGCTGTAAAGCCAGCTATTCGGGGGGTAACGCAGGTTTGGAGCTTTAATTTTGCTGTCAAAAAACAAGTGGTACAGCGTTGAGGACATCGTCTGCAATTCATCCGCCGCATTCACTTCTAACGAAACCGCCGCGCCCCTCGCTCCTACCCCGCCGAGGATCGCCGCGTTGTTTTCAGTCGCGTTGCGCAGCATGACCAGCGGCGCGTCGGTCGTAAGGCTGCCGAAGAGATTTTCATAATAACTCACAAATGTCGTCAAGGCTTCCATAGATAGTATCTGGCCATTTCCGGCTATGGCTTTATCGAAATAGACCGCGCTCCCCGCCCCCATATCTTGCTTCTCAAATTGGCCAAAGCAGTATGAGGATCTGCTAATTGCGCTGAAGTCCCCCCAGGTTGGTTTTTCAACATAGAAAGAGCAATTTTCCGACATAGGTTCCTGATATGGGATAATCGCAGTCCAGTCGTAATTCGATTCCAAGTTAAACGATATGGACGAGACGTATTTATAGGCTTGCTTGAGCTGTGAATAACTCAAATAAGGGATCATCATTACTCGCTCTCCGGTAAAGACTAGCAGATCTTCATAAAAATCGCCATATGTCTGAATATAATTTAGTGTACTGCCGACGACCACGTCGTATCTGATTGTTACGCGCTTTGACGCCGTGTTTATCGGTCCGATGGCAAGCAGATCAGTGGTTTCGTCGGTTTCGATCGTGTTTCCATTCTCGTCCGCGCAGTATAGGATGGGCGAGAGGATACCTGACTTGTACATGTATATCATTCGTTCGGAAGAAAGTTTATTAATGTCCATTCTGATGCTGATGCTCAGAACTTTGATTCGCGGGTTGTCGTTTGGGACCACGGTGTAGTGAAGCGCAAATTTGGATTGGTCTACGGAGTCGTCGACGCTGTTAGGTTTAAATAAAAACACAACGATGGCTACTACCACAGCCGCTGCGGCAATCGGGGCAAACACTGTGACCCACCTAGGTATCTGGCGTTTGCTGCCCTCAGACCGGTTCGTGCTTATATTCTCTTTCGTGTTTTTTTCTTTATCATTATTCTCGTGTTTGTTATCCGCGTTTAGCGACATGAGAGAACACCCCATTCTTATTTAAGCGCAGCCCGCAAATGCTGGCCGATCCGCGTGAACATCATAATATATATTGTATATGCGTGTCAATGGTAAATCGTAGGCGAAATATTTGACGCGACTGTGGTATTCATGTTATATTCATGTTGCAAACTTTATGGGCTAGGTGTGATTGGATATGTCAAAGGACAAAACCCGCGCGAAACGCTTTGTTTTTTCAAAGCGCGCCATAATAATCTCGGTAGCCGTCGCAGTCCTGGCGATAGCGACGCTTGCCCTTTTCATGTTTATGGATGAGCTTCCGATATACAGATTCGAGCTATTTGTTCCTGACGAGGGCACTGCTCTGGCCGTGACTCTGGAAATCGATAATCCTCTGTTCAGCAAGACAAGCCTCGCGCAACTGTACATTGGAGACAAAGATATAACTATTGTCGCATGCGTCGGGCCATCTGGGCAGCCGTCAGGAAGGCCAGTTTTAGATGAGGGCGTCTTGTACATCGAAACCGGTAGAGGCAGCAAAACATACCTCACTTACGCCGTCGAAATAGCAACGCCCGGCAAACACGGCAACCGCGGCGGAATAAATGACGGCTACGCGGTGTTCGACGGAGAGCAGGCGCTCCTGCTCCCTGTCAGCGTTTATACATACAGACCCGGCTCAGACAGGCTTCCTCTGATGGGAGAAATTAGTTTTTCTTTCTTCCTGCCGGATACCTGGGAGCAGGTCGTCGCGAGGGATACCGTTAAAAACCCGTGTTGGCCCGATATTTACGCCATCACCCAGGACGCGTTTGTGTTCGGTGATTTTGCGAAAAGCCCAAACACACCGGACGGCCTCGATGTATTCACCCTTTCAGGCAGCGAACCTCTCAGCCAGGTCGCAATCGACGGTATTAACGGCTTGTATTCGTATTATTCGGACCTTTTCGCCTCTACGCCGAAAAAATACAGCGTTGTGGCGCTTCCGGAGCCCGACGACGGGGCGCTGAAAATAATAGGCGGGGCCGGGACTGGTTCTGTCGCGGCTTCGTTCGATCCAGACCTTACGAGAGACTGGCAACTCCTCTCGCATCGGATGTTTCACGCGTTTTTCGATTCGAGTGCGCCTTACGCCACGTTTCATATGGCGCCGAACACCTGGTTTTACGAAGGCTTGGCGACTTATTACGAAAATATGTCCATGGCCGCGTTACCGAGTGAGCTGAAAACGCGCCTAGATATCAACGTTGGTCGCCAAATGGCTCTTTTGTTCAACAATTACCTATACATGAGGATTAAAGACCCTGCGACGTTCAGCTTTCCGCCTATGCGGGAGGATGAACTGGCTCTGGAAGCAGCGATCGAGTTTCTGCATTACACCACTGCCCCGCTTATCGTTAACTTGCTTGAGAATATGGCCAGGGATAAAGGCTGTCCGCCAGACGCCGCGCTAAAATTCTGCGTAGATAATGGAGACAAATTCGACGAGCTGTTCGTTTCGTTTGAGGCAATCATCGAAACATTGGGCGAAGAAGATGCCGAGGCGTTTTGCGGTTCATACTTGCTTTCCGTGACGCCGCCCCCTCTGTGGGATCTAAAGCAGTACCTGCCTTCTGACGAGGCTATCTTGGCTGGGCTCAACGATGTTGAATATGTGCTTGGGACATGGCTTAAGAACAATGACGAGAATTATCACATAGATACTGTAACTTACAAACAACTCACAGAAGCGATTGAGAACCTAAACGAGAAGCGGGCTTTGTTCCTTTCTGTAGAAACGAGCGTCGCGTTGGAGGACTACTGCCTCCCGCTTTATGCGCTGCTCAACGATTACTACTATCGGGCGAAAGAAAAGGGCATAAGTTACGACGATCCCGAACTCCGGTATAAGGTTTTCAGCGACGACTAACTCCGCAACAATTGTACATGTAACTGTTCAAAGGGTATCCAAAAAAACTCGCAATGGTTACAGGCTCCACGCGTAGGTTTAGTGGATAGCGCAAGTTTGCGCCGCTATACTAGCGCATCGCCTGTAACCAAACTGTATTTTTGGTGACTATTCATTTGAGTTTATACACATATTCACCATTTGTCTTAAAATTATCCGATTGACACACAGACCTATGGTGATATAATAATCAGCGCGAGAAGGCTGCAATGGCAAATGACATGAGATGTTGTCCTGTCTGCAGTTGCCGCTCGCTGCTTATCCTAATCCAACTGTGGTGCTTACTGACAAAACCGGTATACTATTTCGCGTTGCGCGATTTATGCGGGTAGTGGGGGGATTCCGGAAATTGTCAAAAAGCGGACGGATGGGTTCGGAATTGTTGCGCGTTTTTTGACGTACAACAAGGGATATCAGGGCATACACAGCAAACACCGCTATGAAAAACACAAGAATGAAAAAAGTATGGATCAAGAAGGAGAAAATCTATGAAAAAAAAGTTACTTTGCCTGACGCTGACATTGATGATGGTTATACCGTTGGTTCCTGCTGCTCCCGCAACCGTGAGCGCGCAGCCTGCGGCTTTCGACGAAGCCATACGAAACATCGACTTTAACGACGATTGGAAATTTTTCCTAGCTACTCGCTCGCCGTCCGTAGCGAGCGGCAGCGGCGCTAGCGGCTTCCGCGACAACGGACTGGCTGACGCCGGGGGAGTGACGACCGCGCAGGCGATATCTTCCACCTTTAACGACAGCAGTTGGCGCACGCTCAGCGTACCCCACGATTTCTCGGTCGAAGGCCCGAAGGTTTCCAGCGGCAGCAGCTCGCAGGGTTACATGCAAGGTGGACTCGGCTGGTACCGCAAGCACTTCTCTTTGCCGGAAGAATTTCGCGGCAAGAAAATATCCATCGACTTCGAAGGCGTTTACCAAAACTCGATCGTATACGTAAACGGGACGAACGTAGGCAACTATCCGAGCGGCTACACCGGGTTTGCCTATGACATTTCAAACAACCTCAAATTCGGCGACGAAGGTGAAAACCTTATCACTGTAAAAGTCCAGAACATGTCGCCGTCCGGACGCTGGTACACGGGCAGTGGCATCACGCGCCCCGTTCACCTTGTGGTGCAGGAAAATACGCGCATTGACCGCAACGGCGTCGTGCTCACCAATCCGACGCTGGAAACTACGTATAACGCAAACGGATCCGCCGAACTGGGCGTAAAGGTGAGGTCGTTGTCAGCCGACTCCGGCGGCACTTTGGCAGTACACACAGTGGTCAAGGACGGAAACACAATCGTCGCCGAAAAAACGTCGGCGACCGTCGCCAATGCCGCAAGCGCCACAGTGACGGATACAGTAACTGTGCCTGGCGTGAAGCTCTGGTGGACAGACGACCCATTTCGATATGACATCACTACCGAACTTCTATACAATGGCGTCGTAACGGACGCGGTCACCACAAAGTTCGGCTTCCGCTATTTCAAAATCGACACGGCGGAAGGGTTTTTCCTAAACGGAAAATACATGAAGATCCAAGGCGTCGACCTTCACCATGATTCCGGCGCGGTTGGCGCTGCGTCATATCTCGACGCGTATAGGCGTGAGATCACCGTCCTCAAATCAATGGGCGTAAACGCTTACCGCACGTCGCACTGCCCGCCTTCAAAACAAATGATCGAAGCATGCTCCGAGCTGGGCGTGGTCGTCATGGAAGAAGCTTACGACGGCTGGGGTTCGGCGAAGGCTACCTACGACTTCGGGATTTGGTTCCTCGTAGCCGTCCCAACTACGTTCGGCGGACTCGGCGTGGACAAAAGTCTACACCTGAGCGGTACGAACACAAGCGCCGTTTTGCGGTGGTCTGACTGGGTGACAAGGGAAATGGTGCTCCGCGACATTAACCAGCCTTCCGTTGTCATGTGGTCGATAGGCAACGAAGTTCGCGGCGTCGGAAGCGCCCCGAGTGGTCATAACTGGCAAAACTACTGGCGCGGCGCGGATAACACGGCGCAATACAGCAGCTTTTCCGAGCAACTCGACACCTATACTAAACCAACTTCGGCCACCTCGACATTCAACGAGTGGACTGAATCGCTGCGTCTCAGAAACAACATTTATGATATGGACCCAACCCGCTACATAGCTATGGGCGGTGACCAGGAGAGGACGGCGCCGACAGTTGGCTCAAGCCCATGGGGTCTCGTAAACGCCGCGCTTGACGGGTACGGCCTCAACTACAACATAGCCAGCAGCGTCGACACCCTTATCAGCAGGTTCGCAACAACCGGTAGACGCGGCACATTCTTCTTCGAGTCGGAGTCTTCGTCGCAAACAGGCGCGCGCGGCAAATATTTTACGCCGAGTATGCCTCAGTCGGCGCCGGATCAGACGCCTGGCAACCGGGGCAGCTCGTCATACGACAACAACTTCGCCTCGTGGACTATGCCAAATGAGTACGGACTCAAAAAGGACCGTGACCGCAAGGCTTTCCTCGGTCAGTTCATCTGGTCAGGTTTCGACTACATAGGAGAACCCACACCGTATGGCGTATACCCTGTCGGCGTATCGTCGTTTGGCTGTATTGATACAGCCGGCTTCCCCAAGGACTCCTATTTCCTCTATCGCAGCCAGTGGACGGACAAGGATACGAATCCGATGGCGCATATCGTGCCAATGAACTGGAACGACTACCAAATTGGCGAGGAAGTCGAAGTTTGGGTCAACACCAATGCTTATCAGGCGGAGCTTTTCATAAACGGCAGGTCGCTTGGAAATAAAGCTTTCGCTAAAAAGACGACGAATTATGGCAAGACATACTATGAAACGAACGAGACGACGCAAGACGACAGAAATATGTCCGGCAGCCCGAACCCCGGCGGCTACACCAGCCCGAACAACTCCTACGGCAAGCTTCACCTGACCTGGTACGTACCTTTTGAGCCAGGTGAGCTGAAGGTTATCGCCAAGGATGAAGACGGCGCAGCTGTAGCGCAGGATGTTATCGTGACGGCAAGTTCGCCGTACACTATCACAATGAAACCAAACAAACAGTATCTTGAGCCAGACGGGACGAGCTTACTGTACGTCGAGTGCGATATCGTCGACGAGGCCGGCAACCGCGTGCCAAACGCAAAGAACCTAGTCAAGTTCGACATCGCGGGCAACGGCATGATCTTCGGCGTCGACAACGGCGCACCGGAGAGCAGCGAACTATACAAATGGGGCGGCACAAGCACCGCCGGCTTTGAAAAGAACTCCCACTCCGAACGAAAAGCTTGGATGGGCAAATTGCTTTGCATCATTAAATCCGAAAAAGGCACGGGCAATATCGTCCTTACGGCTTCTTCAGACAACCTGTTGACGTCTACGTTGACGGTCGCCACGGCGCCAGGTTCCGCGCCTGTCTACGCGCTTCCCAGTGGCAATACCATTTCCNCGATAGATCAAAAGACGATAAACGTACCGCTTGGGGATGTNACCGTACTGCCCAGAGACGTTAAGGTTACGTACGGCGGACTTTCNTCCGTGCTGAAAAAAGTNACGTGGGATCCNATCAACCCGGCGCAGTTCAGCGAGGTCGGCGCGTTTACAGTCTATGGCAAGTTCGACGACCCGACGATCACAGCTAACGCCGCGATAACTGTCAATGTGATGCCTTCGACAGCGTTCAACGCCCGCGCAAACATCGCACTCAACACGGCGGCGGGAAGTCAGGATACATCGTCGGCAACCGGCGCAATCGCGACCGCGTCGTTTACAAGCGCTTCGAACTATCCAAATAACATGATAATTAACACAAACACGACTACCTACTGGGACAACTATGCCGCTAATGCCCAAACGGTTGTGATCACAGCAAGGAACTACGCCCGTGAGAGAGATACGGTCGAGGTTTACTGGCCGTCCGAGAGGACCTTTGACCAGGTTAGCTTGTATTTCGTCACGGACACAAACTATACCCGCCCGGCGTCGCTCAAGGTGCAGTACTGGGATGGCATCGGCTGGGCAGACGCATCAGATCCATCCATAACGTGGGCCACGGCTTCAAACGGCGAGACGAGGATCACATTTGGTCGAGTCACTTCTACGCGCGTACGCGTGTTCATGGTAAGCTCGAACCCGCTAAACGGAACAAACGGCAGGATGAGGATCACCCAGTTCCAAGTATACGGGAGAACCTTGGTATCGTCCGCTACGTACAGCGTATCATATAACGCCAACGGCGGCTCAGGCTCCATCCCCGCGACGAGCTGGCCATCAGGGTCGGTTGTCAGGCTGGCGGATGAGAACGCGTTTACACCGCCTTCCGGTTTGGTTTTCAAAGAATGGAACACAGACGCCGACGGCAACGGCACATCGTACGACGCAGAGGCAGACCTGATCGTCATGGCAAACACGACGCTGTATGCTATATGGGGACCCCCGGACGTCGAATATTTCGATGTATCGGCGCGCAACATCGACTTCAACGACGGATGGAAGTTCTTCCTAGCCACAAACAATCCAAGCATAACCGGCGGAAATAACGCCGCGAACTTCCGAAACAACGGCCTTGCTGACGCAGGCGGGTTGACGACTGCGCAGGCAATTTCGCCGACGTTCGACGATAGCGCGTGGCGCTCGGTCAACCTGCCTCATGACTACGGCATAGAAAATCCAAAGGATTCCGCTTTCAACAATAACCAACAAGGCTACATCAGGGGAGGCCTCGGCTGGTACCGCAAGACGTTCTCGCTGCCTGAGGAAATGCGCGGGACGAAGAAGATTTCGATCAGCTTCGACGGCGTCTATCAGTATCCTGTCGTATACGTAAACGGCGAACTGATTGGCAGCTACACGAACGGTTACACAGGCTTCGCGTTCGATATCACCGACAAGTTGAAATTCGGCGACGAAGGGCCGAACCTGATAACAGTCAAGTGCCAGAGCATGCAATCCTCCGGGAGATGGTACACCGGTTCAGGCATAATCCGTCCGGTAACCCTGGTCGTGACGGATCTCACGCGTATATTGCGCAACGGCCTTGTAATGTCCTCGCAAACCCTTGAAACGACATACAAAGAAGATGGATCGGCTGTACTTGACATCAGCGCTAGCGTCTACTCCGACGACTCTAATGGAGTACTTGAGATGCGCACTCTGATCATGGACGGCGCCACGGTCGTCGCTACAAACACTACCGATCTGGTAGATTGCAATCCAAGTTCGACGACTACGCTGGTAGACGCGATAACCGTACCCGACGTAAAGCTCTGGACACTGGAAGACCCGTTCCGATATACAGTCGTGACGGAAATCCTGTACACAAGAAATGGCGGCGACGGTACTGTTGTGAGCGACGGCGCGGTTACTAAATTTGGCTTCCGCTACTTCAAGCTCGACCCGAAAGAGGGCTTTAGCCTCAACGGAAAATATGCCAAGCTGCAAGGCGTTGACCTGCACCACGACGAAGGCGCGCTCGGAGCGGCTGCGAATTACGACGCCCTCAAACGTGAGCTTCTGATACTCAAGTCGATGGGGGTCAACTCCTACCGCACCTCACACTGCCCGCCATCCAAGATCGTAATCGATCTATGTTCGGAATTGGGCATCCTCGTGATGGAAGAAGCCTTCGATTCTTGGGCTAATACAAAAGCTACATACGATTTCGGAGTATTCTTCATGCAACCGGTGCCCGAAGGCTATCCAGGGCAGCTCAATGTCACGCTTCCTGTGAACGCTACGTGGTCCGACTGGGTGATCAAGGAAATGGTCATGCGCGACATCAACGAGCCGAGCATCATCATGTGGTCTGTCGGAAACGAGATTTGGAACGCCAACAACCGCCCCACGTGGTATAACTGGAACGACTATTACCGCGAAGAATACGACAATTATCCGAAGCCAGCCGCGAGCGTGTTTAGCGCGACCACTATGAACAGGTACACTGAAGCGATGCGCTTGCGCAACGACATCAAGGATATCGACGTCGACAAGTCCAGAGGCGTCGTCTACGGAAGCGCGGAAATCCGCGGCGGCAGCACAAGCAATCCGCCTAACTACAACGGTACCGGGGAGATGAACTACCTTATCAAGGCGCTTGACGGCGTTGGCTTAAACTACCACACCGCGCCCAGCGTCGACTACCTGATGAGGGAATTCCCGGACACATTTTTCCTTGAATCCGAAGCGTCGTCGCAAACGAGCGCACGCGGCGTCTACACCACGCCAAGCCTGTACAACACGCCGCCAAACCAGACGCCAGGCTCAAGGGGCACTTCGTCATATCACAACAATTTTGAAACATGGACCATTCCTCACGAATACGACATCAAGAAAGATCGTGACCGCAAGGGATACCTCGGACAGTACATATGGACAGGCTTCGACTATATCGGCGAACCGACGCCTTACGGCGTATTCCCTGTCGGCGTTTCCTCGTTTGGCACGATCGACACCGCCGGTTTCCCGAAAGACGGCTATTTCCTGTACAAGAGCGCGTGGAACCCCGAGCCAATGGCGCACATACTCCCGATGAACTGGACTGATTTCCGTCCTGGCGAAATCGTCGAAGTTTGGGTAAACACCAACGCGATCAAGGCTGAGCTGTTCCTCAACGGCGTTTCGCTAGGCGTCAAGTCGTTTGACAAAAAGACTACGTCGTATGGCCTGGATTACTACGAAACGACCGAACCGACATTTGAAGCCACTGGTACCGGATACTTCACCGGTTCTGACAAGAACGCGGAAAATCCGAGCGGATATGTCAGCCCGAATGGTTCTTACGGTAAGCTCCATCTCAAGTGGGACGTCGCGTTTGAGCCTGGCGAGCTCAAAGCCGTTGCGATCGACGAGAAGGGCGACCAGGTGGCCGTCGATATCGTCAAGACCGCCGGCCCGGCTTACACGATTACCATGAAGCCCGACAAAGAATACATCCTGCCGGACGGCCACAGCCTTGCCTATGTTGAATGCGACATAGTCGACGAAAACGGCGTGATGGTCCCGTCCGCCGGCAACCTTGTTAAGTTCGATGTCGTGGGCAACGGCAGGATCGTTGGCGTCGACAACGGCGCTCCGGAAAGCTCCGAGCTTTACAAGTGGGGCGGCGTCGACAAGAACACGCATTCCGAGCGTAAAGCTTACAACGGCAAACTCCTCGTTATCATTCAGAGTGAGAACGGCACGGGCGACATCACTCTGACCGCCACTTCCGAGAACCTCGTCCCGACGATACTGACTGTTCCGACCAGAAGGGGCTCCTCACCAACCGTGACGCATCCGGCGCTCGGGACTGTCGCTTCCACGCAGGAAAAGACGTTGAGCATCGGTGTGGGTCAACAGCTTGTTCTCCCGCGCGACGTCCTGGTGACATACTCAAGCGGAATCACTCTCGTTAAGAAAGTGACGTGGGACGCGATAGACCCAGGCAAGTACGCGATCGCAGGAAGCTTTTCGGTTAACGGCAAGTTTGAGGACACTTCGATAACAGTCGCCGCAAAGATTAACATAACTGTGACCGCCCCAACCGCCGCAGTCAACATCGGACTGAGCACGGCGGGCGCCCAAGTTTATGAATCCGCGACTCTCCCGCTTGCCACGGCGTCATTTACAAGCGGGTCGAACTATCCAAACAACATGCTCGTGAACAACACTACGAGCTATTGGGACAACTATGCCCAGGCGAACGCAACTATCGTGTACGCCGCCGTCACCAACAGCCGCCCGTGGGATTATGTCCAGACTTACTGGCCGTCCGAAGTTTCATTCAACCAGGTAAGTTTGTACTTCACAACAAATACCAACTACCAGATACCGGCGACGCTCACAGTCCAGTACTGGGACGGCTTCGGATGGGTAGACGCGCCTGACCAGGTTGTGACAAAGGCAACCGCCTCAAACGCTGAAACGCGCATAACGTTCGGCACAGTGACGAGCAAGCGTGTCAGGGTGTTTATGGAGAGCGCGTCGCCCTTTAGCACCACCACCGGCAGGATGAGGATCACAAAATTCGAAACCTACCTAAACGCGGCGGAGGTCGTCGCCTATCAGATACTGGCGGTTTACGACGCAGCCGGCAGGATGGTCTGGACGAAGAGTACCGACCTATACGCCATACCGGGCGACATCGACGCGATAGCCGCCGAGTTCCCGTCGCAGTATGCCCAGTTCACCAAGAAAACGTTCATTTGGGATACCGACTTTATACCACTTCTCCCAGCCAAAGTGTTCATTTTCGAAATCACATCAATCGATGCTGTGAGCGCCAATACGGAGATAGGCGTCGCGCCGACGCTGCCGTCTGTCGTCACAGCTAGGTACAGCGATGGCACTTCGGCAAATCTAGCCGTCGTCTGGGACGCGATAGAATCGTCGCAGTATGCCTCGGCCGGCACATTCACAGTTAACGGCACGGTAGCTGGAACAAGCGTGAAGGCCGTTGCCACAATAACGGTAGCGCCAGCCGTACCCACTGGGGTCAACCTGCTTTTGAGGGGTACCGCACGCAATTCATATTTTGACAGCACCACAGGCACATCAAACTACAACGGCACCAACTGGGTCGTCCCATCGCAGTGGGGCAGCCCCGCTACAGGGACCACCGAGGCCCGCAACGCAGGCGTCGGCGCCACCGCAATGGCGCTCAAATACTGGATCAACGCCGCGCCAAACTCGTCGAGCCTCAGAGCTTACCTGCCCTTAACTCCGGCAGTGTTGGGTATAACTTCCATCCCGGCGGGGCAGTACCGGATCGAGTGCTACGCGCGTTCCGGCTCTACGTCCACAGGCCAGTACTACCAGCTTTTCGCGACAGTTAACGGTTCGACCCAAACCCTAAACATCACCAACACTAACACCTGGACGTCGCGTCAGGTGACCGTTACCGTCCCGGCAGGTGTGACAACGTTCGAGATTGGCATCCAGGTGACCTCGACCAGCGTAGGCACGGGCGCTTGGGGACAATTCGACGACTTCTCGGTAACGTATCTCGGCTAACGCCGCGCCAGCGCTCAGGCGCGAGCGGCAAATCAGTCCTAGCACAAGCAAAACCCACGACTTTGTCGTGGGTTTTGTGTATGTGTTTGATTAGCTAATTGCTCGGTCGAAATAAGAGCGATCGAACTCTTCAAATATAATCAGTCTTCCGCTTTTCCTCGTGTACGGCAGTACAGTACGGCTAATGATTGCCGCCGCCTCCGCCCGGCTTATGTTGTTGTCCGGGTTAAACCTTCCCTTTGAATCGCCCCCATTCAGTACGCCCGCCCTGTACAACGTGAATATCGCATCGTGGTATTGCGTGTCGTTGTTTACGTCGGGTAGGCCAGTTACGAGGTTTTGCGACATGAACTCTGAGGACGGCATGGAGCGCGATATGATGTACGCCATCTCTGCGCGCGTCGCCATGCGGTCGTAGTCCGTGAAGTCGTCCGAAGAGATGATCTCGTTGGCTATGGCGTAGTTTACATTACCTTGATACCACTTATCGCCTGGTACAAGGGTGAATTCAGCCTGATGCCCCGTCATGTAGAAGCTGTGAATACGGGTCGCTACCGTGACCAACTCCGCAATAGTGATATTTCCTTCCGTGTTAAAGGTCGTCGCACTGTTGCCCGACATCATTGCGTACCTGTAGGCACTGGCTACGGCGCCCTCCATGTTGTAGCCGTACCATGCGTTTTCGTCCACATCGGCAAACATACCAGGATAATAAAGGTTTATGTCCTTGAAGTTTGCCAAACTGGGCTCGCCCGTAGCGTCCCACCTGGCATACAGCGTGCGGTCTCTATTTAAAGGAATGTCAAAGTTATAAGCGTAGGTGATATCCTTGTACCTGTACCATCCGACAAAGGTGAATCCCGCTTTAGAAGGGGGATCGGGCTTTGGAACCGTCGTGCCAGCGGTAACGTCTATGTATTGATATGGCTCCTCGCCTTCTGAAACAAATCCGACTTGATAAGAAGTTGTAGCAGGTTTGATTTTAACTTCCCTTATATCACGCAAAAAGAAAAGGCCTTTATTCCCTCCGTTCGCGTAGCGGAGAAACTGCTCAAGCGTACTGGCAAATGAATAGTAAACTGTGATTTCGTCCCATGTTACAGCAGCGCCCGACGGACTGACGACCAGCCCGGTCGAAGAGCCCACGTTATATGTTGGAGTCTCGCTCTCGAGAGCGTTCCACGCGCAAACCACAGCATTGGCGCTGATATTGGGCGTGCCGTCTGTCATGTATATAACGTTACTGTCTCCTATGATGTCCGTACCCAAAGCAAACACAAAGCCGCCGGTTATCGTGATACTTGTTCCTTGCCCCTCGGCTCGCAAAGCATTCCCCTCTACGGCGCTCACAATGCCGCCGCTCACCTTTATGCCACTTTCTTTGGTAGCGCGGACAGCGCAACCGCCGCCGTTGTTCGCAACGTAGCCATCGGCGACTTCAAACGAACCTCCCTGCGTTACGCTGATCATGCTGCTGTCGGCGTCTCGGATATAGCCCGAGTAAGAAGCCCTCCAAACAACCGATATGCCATTTGTTTCTAGTATCATTGGATTACGCGCGTTTGATACGCTGCCAGTGACTGTAACTGTATCGCCGGACGCCGAGGCACTGAGCTTGCCGTTCCCACCATGGTCGAAGCCTTCGATCATTGTTGATAGGGCAGCCGTATCCACTGCGCTTGTTATAACAGGCATTGCCGCAAACAGGCTCAACCCCAACGTCACCGCCAGCAGTGTCGATATGATTTTCTTTGATGTTGTTTTCATAGTGGCCTCCTTTGGTCAAGATTAATTTTATCATAGACTACTATTGTTGGCAAAAAAAATAATTTCTGGGTATGCACTTGACGCCAACTGACCCAAACCCACTTCAGACAACTAAGCGATAAGGGGGTATCGACTTCGCTTCGACTGCGTACAGCGTTCGTCTCAC
>WRNV01000025.1 GCA_009776445.1 Oscillospiraceae bacterium
AATTAATACTATAAACAAAACTGTTTAAAGGAAGTGAAAGATTATGGAATATGTTTACCCAGCTGTTTTTCATACAAATAGAGACAACAGTTATACAATAACATATCCGGATCTACCTGGATGTGTTAGTGAGGGAAAATCCTTGGAGAATGCTATTTTCATGGCACAATCTGCTTTGTCGCAGTGGATTGGGTATCTATCTGACGAAAAGCAAGAGCTTCCCACCGCGTCTTCCATAAAAAGCATTAATGCAAGTGGAGAGGAATTTGTTAGTTTGATTCGAATAGAGACGAAAGAGGATCGGGCTATTAAACGTACCGTAAGCATTCCTAAGTGGATGGATGATAGAGTTGTTGAGTCGGGATTGAGCCTTTCTCGTGTACTTCAAGATGCCCTGTCGCAAAGATTTCAGTAATTCTTTTCTATAGTGCAAATCTAAAACGACGTTTTGCCGGAGTTTTGATAATACTACTCACTTGATTGTCTGTAAACCATTGGTATTACTGATTTTCTTTGAGTCCTATAATTCCACTCGCACCACCCATGATAGCTCGAACGCGTCATCCCAATTGTTGACTGTTCGGGTTTATCATTATTCCCCGCCTCGCCTTTTATAGTCCTTTTGAATATCGGCGCGAGATTGTCACAGGCGGCGCCCGACCTTTCCTCGCCTGTTGCGCGACTACATTATCACATTGGATTTCGATCCCGCCTCCAAATCCAACTGACTGAGGCGTCAGTGGCATTCTCGCCGCGTACTATGACGACGACGAAGCCGCGACCACAAGAAAATCGGAAGCTCGAAATTTTACGTCTTTCATCAAACTGTATACTTTCAGCGTTTCCTCAAATAATCCTCGTGGATTAGGTGACAGTGAGAGTAGTTTCGCCACGCACAGAGCCATATTACCCCTGAATGTTGAAAAAAGTAATGATGAATCCATAATATATCCCATAAGCGCACAATGCAAGCGAAAAGCTGTTTTTGCTCCATTAATTAAATGACAAAAAAAGGGTTGACAAGTGTCTACCACGTGTTATAATGTCGGTAGACAACCTTCTACCAAAACGAGGTGCTTTATGGAAAAGAAGATCTGCCTATCAAATGGCGAATGGAAACTGATGAATTGCCTGTGGGAGCGTTCCCCCCGCACGATCACCGCAATCGTCGAAGCACTGAAAGATGAGACCGGCTGGAACAAACACACAGTTATACCCATGCTGTCGCGATTAGAAATAAAAGGGGTTGTTCACTTTGTGCACGGCGCGCGCGCGAAGCAGTATTACCCTTCAGTACCGCGCGAAGATGCCGTTATCACCGAGACGCGTAGCTTTTTGTCAAAGGTTTACAGCGGCAGTGTCGGGCTTATGCTCAGCGCCATGATAGACCAGGAGGAATTGTCCAAAGAGGAACTCGATGAGCTTTATTCAATATTGGATAGAGCCGAAAACAAGGAGGTCTGAACCATGCTTGAAATAACAATAACATCATCTGCTTTGATCCTTATCATATCAGCATTGCGTTTTATCTTCGGAAATAGTATTAGCCGGAGACTGCGTTACGCAATGTGGGGTATCGTCCTTTTGCGCTTGCTTGTTCCTATACAGTTCTCTCAAAGCCCGGTCAGCGTACTCAACATCGTCCCACATGACGCGCCGACGCAGATTCAACATAGCCTTTCCGATGTCAGTGCGGCCGGTGATGATATGATATCCGCTAACGGCAGTAACTACGTTAACAGCGGTTCAAACAGCGCAGCGCAGCCAGAATCCAGTGTTTCTCCTTTCATATCTATGCTTTCGGGCAATAATTTTACAAATTTTAATCCGCTGATAATGATCTGGATCACGGGCGCCATTGCCACAGCGCTGTGGTTTGCCGCTGTCAATCTGATGTTCTATCTTAGGCTCCGTAGGCAGCGGCGTCTTATTGAAGTTGAAAACTGCCAACTGCCGGTTTACGCCGCCCCAGATTTGCGCTCACCGTGTCTGTTTGGCATGTTTCGTCCCGCTATTTATATGACCACAAAAGCGCTTGAAAGTGAACAGACTATAGCTCATGTCCTCGCCCATGAGCTAATCCACTTCGCGCACAAGGATCATTTATGGTCATTTCTTAGGAGCGTTTGCATTGCCGTATATTGGTTCAACCCGCTTATATGGCTTGCGGCGATCCTCTCGCGCGAAGACTGCGAGTTGGCTTGTGACGAGGCTGCAGTTGTGGGTGTAGGCGAGGAAAACCGCATAGCATATGGCCGAGTGTTGGTTGACATGATCGCCCGCAAGCGCGCCCCTGAGACTTTTTTCTGCGCTGCGACGACTATGGCGTCAGGCACATCAGGGATCAAAAAGCGTTTGAATATGATCGTACAGAATAAAAAGACTATGATTCCCGCGCTGATCATAGTATTCTCAGTAGTTGCTATTGCGACCGGGGCGACATTCACCGGCGCTTTAACGCCGGAGGGTAGCCTCATTGACAAGAGCGAGAGCCTGCCGGTTTCTCCTGTGAGTGTACAAATGCCAAGTTCCCTTTCGTCTGGAGCTTATGCCGTGGTAGATGATGATGGAGCGCCGGTCTATCAGGTCAATGAGAGCGGCCAGACGTACGGCTCCGCGCAATGGGCGACCTCTTTAGAGACGTTGCCGGACTTGATGTTTGTCGGACGTGCAAACCATACCAAAATTTATATCTATACGAAAGAGCTAGTGAGCGCTCTTCCAAAAACGCCGAAAGAAGCTCAAGCCTATGTAAATAACGCCCGCTCGCTCACTGTGTATGAAAGCGACAGAAAAACTGTAGTCGATTGGGTTAGCTGGACAGCAGATTTCAGCCTATTACCCGAATCCATTATTGAATTGTTTTCAATCCCGGTTTATCCAGTCAATGAAAACGGCCAGACATACGGATCTGATAATCCAAATTTGTATGTAAACCAAACCCCCGACCTTATAACAGCAATTGGAATCGACGGTACGTATGGCTATATCTATAATTCGCCTCAAGATCAACANGGAGGTTATCCTCCTCCGCAAAACCCGGAGGAAGTTCTTGAATACACGCAGTGGCTTGACGCAAGACGTGAAGAAATGCGCCGCAACGGGGAAAATTACCTTTGGACCGTCCCGCTGTACGCCGAGGATGGAGTAACGGTGATCGGCGAGTTTGGATATGGTGGGTCTTCACAAATGCAAGTATCCGAATACGCGGAGGCTGTTCCGCAATCTCCCATACCATCGCTGAGCGCTCAAACAATGCAAATTACATATGCAGACCATAGAGTCCTTGACGTAACTGCCCATGTGGGCGAGAGCTTTCCTTTGCGAGTCAGGGTAGAGCCGGCTGGGTTGGATTTCGATGAAGAAATCACATGGACAAGCAGCGATACAAGTGTTTTTGAAGTGGTAAAGGACAATCCGGAAGGAACTGCCGCTACGATCTCAATCATCAGCGACGGCTCAAGTAAACTCGCTGTTTTGACAGTCGAAATGGGGGATGTGCAGGAAGAGTGCATTATCCGTGTTCGCCCCACCGACCAGCCTTAGCGATTTATGTAGCGATGTTAATTACGCTACTTATTATGACGACGATGATGATGCCGCGCTTGCTGTGGATGCGGAAATCGCCGCAACCATCGCCACGTGCTGCGCTATTATGATATTTGTTATACTCGTTGAGATCGTGGCGGTCAAAACGCCGTCCTTCATGCTCTGCGCATATTCATTGGCTACAATGGCAACCGCGTATAACAAAAGCTCCTGAATTGAAACTGACAGTACACTAAATCCTTTCTGCGTTCTAAGGTAATCCCGGGCGTCGCCGATGTCGCGGACGATCGCGTCAATTTCAACCGGTAACAAAGAGAGAACCCCCAGAGACGACAACGTATAGGATTTATCCAGTTTAATTTTCTGCTGCCTAAGCGCGGATCGGAGGGAAAGCACACGATCCGCGCTATCGCTTGAACCGCCCAAGACTAGTATATGCGAAAGCGCTTGAACGCTGTTTTTATACCAGAATTCACCTTTCAGGGCGTCATAATGCTGCTTGATCCGCTCTGTGCCTGCCGCTACGTCCAAATCCTCCGCAAGCCCGAGCATAGCGGCAAAAATGTAGTCGTCCGGACCTGTATGAAAGAAATTGTTTGCTTTCATGCCGTCGTAAAACGCCCGTGCGCGGTTGACGACGTTCTCAAAGTTTTTGGGAATGGACTGTTTAGCAATTTCAAAAGCGGCGACAACAAGAAAATCGGAAGCTCGAAACCTCGCGCCTTTGAGCAAACTATATACTTTTAGCGTTTCTTCGAACAACTGCCGCGGTTTGGGCGACAGCGAAAGAAGCGTCGCCACGCAAATAGTCATATTGCCTCTGAATGTGGAAAATAGACCGGTACTCTGTTTTATCAAATTGTGGCAATAGCGGATACTCTCGCAATCAATCGGTTTACCCTCCTGTGCGTATAAAAGCGCCGCCATCCGTTTGGTCAAAGTGTTGTGCCATGTAAACTCTTTCTTGATTATCCGCGCGTTGGACGCGAACAGCGTCAATGTATTTTGTAACATAATTCAGACCTCCCAGATAAGATTAAATCAATAATATATCCCTTATGTTAACAAAGCAATAGAAAATGAGGAAATTTCATATTTCATCATAGTCGCACCTAAAACTTGCAGCATTTATATTTTGGCCGAAGATCCGTAAGTTGCTGCCAAGTTAAAAAGTATTGCTTTTCATATTTCAATCGGGTAATATGAAGTTATATTTTATAATGAACGGAGAATTGAGCCAATGTATATAAGCCGCCATCTTGAACAGGTAGTGCTGCGAGCAAATGATATGTTTCCTGTCCTTATGGTAACCGGACCGAGGCAGGTCGGAAAGACGACCATGCTGGAGAAACTTGCGGAAGAGGGGCGTAACTATGTTTCTCTTGATTCGAGAATCAATCGGGAGATGGCACAGAGTGAACCCGAACTATTTTTACAGCGCTATCCGCCTCCAGTACTTATTGATGAATTTCAATACGCACAAGAGTTACTGCCTTACATAAAAATCAATGTAGACAAAAGCAAAAGAAACGGTGATTATTGGTTGACAGGATCCCAGATGTTCCATATGATGAAGCATGTCAGCGAGAGCCTTGCCGGCAGGGTCGCCATTATCCCTATGCAAGGGCTGTCGAATAGCGAAATCGAAGGGGTACCCGGCGGTGCGTTTACTGGCGATCCGCTTGATTGGCTTGCGCGGGTCAAAACAAGGAAACCTCAAAATTTACAGGAAGTCTATCGTCGCATTTTCATGGGATCGATGCCCGGCGCGCATAGCGGTAATTTTGACCGCGAACTGTTTTTCAGCTCTTATGTAGATACCTATTTGCAAAGAGATATATGGGACCTAACGCAGGTGGGAGACGAAATGTCTTTTCTCCGGTTTATATCTGTCTGCGCAGCGCGTACCGGCAAACAGGTTAATTACGCGGAGCTGGCAAAAGACGTCGGGATCAGCGCGCCTACCGCGAAGCAATGGCTTTCCATACTGCTGACTACAGGCATTGTTGTTCTGCTGGAGCCATATTTCAACAATGCCCTAAAACGGATCGTAAAATCACCAAAGTTGTATTTTATGGATACAGGCCTTTGCGCGTATCTTACAAGATGGAACAGCGCGGAAACTATGGAAGTATCAGCGATGACGGGACAATTTTTTGAAACATACGCAGTCAGCGAAATCATAAAGAGTTACTATAACGTAGGTCGACGTCCGCCTGTGTTTTACTATCGTGATACCGACCAAAAAGAAATAGATTTGATTTTAGAGGCTGACAATATATTATATCCGTTTGAAATCAAAAAAACCGCTTCGCCTGACAGAAGCGCGATTCGGCATTTTGAAACGCTGCGTAGAACCAACAAGGAAATCGGAACGGGAGGCGTGATTTGTTTGACGGACAGCGTGTATCCCATCAACAAGGAGAACTATTATGTGCCTGTATGGCTAATATAAGTATTGAGGCACATGACGCTATTGTCTACTTCCATATAACCAATACCTGTTTGTTTCTTTCTCATAATCGCATTTGGCACTTCCTGATAACTAAAGCTCTAAAAAATAGATTAATCCTGATATAAATAGTACAAATATCTTGAATATCAATAAAAGTTATGATACAATGACCATGTGTTTTCTTCTGCTAATTTGTTAATTACGCTTACTTTGTTTTTGACATAGCTGGAATGGAGGCTGACATGGCCATATCGTATGTTGTGGACGGGGCTGAGACGAGCTGTACAATGGGAGTAAATAAGTCCACTTTAAAAATACTTCCAACGCGAAAAGTAGTTTTGCGTGGTTCAAAACGCGCGAATATTGGCGATAGTGCGCCGCTAATAAATATATTGCCCTTTGGCTTCTGTAAAGCAACCTCGCCTACAAAGCCATGTACCCCTGCGTGTTCATTGTGGAGCGGCGGTAAGACCGGTACTCTTGTGGACAATCACCTAGCGCTTTTATCTAATTCAACGTTAATTTGTACAGCAGGCGGAGGCATTATATCGATTACTAAGGATGGGCAATAGTAGCAATAGTCAATTGTTAATTGTTAATTGTTAATTGTTCTAAGGGTGGCTTATAGCTATGGATAATGGAAATTTTGGCGATGAGCAGTTTATTTACTGTATTGGTATGCAGAGCAAGCCGGTACATGTTAACAGTTTTTCGGATGGATATATAATAATTGACGACGAAAAACTAGAAATTAAAAGAAGGAGGGTTTTGAACAAGCAGATATCTGTTATCATGCCCGAAAAATTCGTTGTTTTAGAAAAAGAACTAGCGGAACTAAAATATCCGACTTCAGACCGGCCAAACGAAATATACACTAATTACGACACTACAATTAATTTCTCACTCTCGCACAGAAACGAAACCGCGTCGAACGAAGATATACCAGAAATAAAAGATATGCTTCAGGATATTATTTTGAGAATGTATCCCACATCGAAGACTAAAGACAGCGCTGTAATAGACGTGTCAGGTTTAACTATTGCTTACTTTGACTTTTCTACCGCCGCAATTGACATGGATGTCTATAACGCGACATTTGTTTTTTCTCTGGGTGGACGTCTCGTGTTAGGCGCTTTTAACTGTCCACAGGAGAATGCTGATGATTGGAAACTCGTCTTTATTCAGATGTTACAATCAATCGAATTGGCAAACCACTGATAAATTCAAGTTTTATTGAATGCTAGTACAAGGTGGGTGTGTTATAATGAGCGTATTGAACGGTTTATCGGTGGCGTTAGCGGCAAAAGCGACGATACCTATTGTTGTAAGAGCGAAAACAAACACTAACACCCAGCTAGCCAATGCCGTCGTCGCCTCAGTTTCGGCAACTGGGAATTTAGCCTGGAAAGGAGTAAAGGACGACGCCTCATACGAAAAAGATAAAGCAATCAAAAAATCTAATTCCGCAAAGTATGCTCTTAGCTCGCTACAACAAGCGAGTGCTAAAGCAGGTAAAATGGTTATAGGCGCAAGGCCAGCATATGTGAGTGCTATCTATAGAGTTTTTCAATCTATTAAAAAACTTCTTTTAGCTGCAAAAAATCCGTTGAAAAAACCTACCAAAAAAGAAATATTCGCGAAGTTTAAAAAGAATAACTGGAAAAAACTTACAAATAGCAGAAAGGAAAAGGCTGTAAAACTGTTGTCAAAAATTGTCGCTAAGGCTTTAGGGATCGAAAATCCGCGTGTTAAGTTTTATAATCAAAAGGTCGAAAACAACATGATTTCAAGGGGATATCAGCAAAATGGTTGCATTAATATAAATATGAATAAGAATAAGTATATTACTTCCGCAACAATCGCTGCTACAGTAGCACATGAGTGCCGACATATTTTCCAGAGAAAGCGCGCAGCAAATCCAAAAACTAAGCTGGATAAAAAGTTCAAGAAAAACTTTGAAAATTACATTCAACCAGAACATGATTTTAATGCATACAAGAATCAACCAGTAGAAAAAGATGCACGAGCATACGGGAAAGCATTTGTTAAGGGTATGGAATTATAAGGAGGATTATGGGCATGTCAGAGGAAACTATATTAAACTATCTTACAACTGAATTGAAAATTCCAAAAAAAGTAGCTGAAAATAATATTGTTAAATTTAAGCGACATCCGGATATTATGGATGAATTTGTTGATTGGATCAAGAACCGCGCCTTTCCTGAAAATGCTATTAGCGTAGAAGGATACACTGCTCAATTATTAAACAAAACAACGTTCTTATCTGTCGTAGGTTCATATAATTACCTAATCAGTTTAAGGGAAGAACCTGAAGAATCCCTTAAGGATTTAAAAGAAGGTTTCGTAATTGAGTAATATGGACGCCCACTTCTTAAAACGAGCGGAGACAATGCTAAATGAAGAACTCTTCAAAACCGAGGGCTTGTTTATTGATAATTTTTTGAGCTTATCGAACGCATTTAAAGAAAACTTCCGAAAATTATGCACTGAGATCGCGACGCTTCAAGAGGCGGCACATTTAGATGCTATCTCGTATATTGAATACACCTTGCTTCAAACTAATATGATCAATAAAGACTATGCAGCCGAAATACGCGTATACGGCGAGGAGTGGTATTTGTGCAAGAACCAACGTGTAATCGACCGGTTTGATATATCATTTTTGTTCCAGAATTTCGATAGGTTGTGGGCGGAACTCCTCGTAATGAGTAAACAGTATGTTGGCAAAGTCAGCTCGCTGGACATTACTGGATTTATGATGGACGCAGCATCAAAGTTTTACGCATATGTCGTTTCGCTATGCCGGTTTTCAATTCTTGAATGTATTGAGCAAGACTACTTTAAGGCAATAGAAAAAGCAACGCAGTTTTCGATAAATGTTGGAGAATACATGGGCATAACAGAGCCTATATGTAAAGAAAACTCAAATAAAGATAGCAAGAAACTCCTTGAGTGGTTTGCGGATTGTCTTGACTATGAGTATTGTTATGAGGATTTTTCAGGGCTTGATTTTTCAAACGAAGATTTTTCTGATTTAGACTTCAGGTACTCTGATCTTCGCAACGCGCAACTAACAAATACGGACTTTACTGAAGCAAACCTGATTGGGACTAGGTTTTGCGGGGCCAATTTAGAAAGCGCCGACTTTACTGATAGTATTATATATGAAGCCGATTTTAGTCGTGCTAATCTGCAAAACGTCGGGTTCAACCATTCTGAGGCAAATTGCGGGAATCCTAACAAGGAAGAGTGGAAGCATCCCGGGTTTTTTAATGTAAGTTTCAGAAACGCAAATTTACTAAACGCGGATTTTTTCGGAGCGGGCCTCGCTGGGGCGGATTTTTTCGGAGCGAACCTTGCTGGAGCGGATTTTACTGAAGCCGCATTGGACGGGGCAAAATTTGACTTGATCGCGAAAAATGAACTTGATTTGTCGCCGGAACAGATGCGCGTTGTTGTGTTTGAGTAGGAAAAAGAGAGTATGGATTATTTTGTTTTAGAACAGACTGCTTTTATTGCGCTCAATGCTGTTAAAACGGGCGAGACGAAAAACGCTGTTTTATATAAAACAAGCGAAATAAGCAAATTATTAAAAATAGACTATATTTATAAAGGCAGTTTGGTAAGCGATAGGTTGAAACAGCTTTTTGAAAGGTATCTGCCGCAAAATAAATGGATTATGAACGGGTATGTTGATATTGAATCGGGGATACAAGAAGTTTTTTGGCAAATGGATCTTTTTGAGTATATACAACTAAAAGACGCCGTTTTTAGAAACGACGGTATAGTTAAAAAGCTTTCCTTAAGCGAGGATTTCCCGCCTGTTATTTTCAAAGTAAAATCGCCAAGAGGAGTTATTTCAGACATTGTCCATATTTCAGTCGCTGAAAGTCTGCTAAGAAGGAAATACTATGGCTTGAAATTGACTCGTTTATAACTGTGTACAATAAGGTCGTTCACGGCTGGCGCCGTGAACGACCTTCGTTTTCTTTAGTGTTCTTATTTACTGAATAAAACCTTCTGCTCAGTATATGGAATATAGTTATTATCCCATAAGAACGCCTTTACAAGCGCGGCAGCGCCAATGTCGAAGTCAATGCTCACGACCTGTGCAATCCCGCCGTCAAGCGATGGTTTGTATTCGCTGATAGCGATCATACGGCCGGAAGCGTCATATGCGGCAAGCAATACTGTGGCGTCTGCGGGATCTACGATCCTGATTGAAACAGATGTAACTTTGTTGTCGGCAATCGAGAAACCGTCGATCTTGCCTTTCTCTGAACTCCAAATAGCGTAAAGCGTGAGGTTCTCAGCCGGCATTGTTACTGCGGCTCCAGCCGGGTAGCCTGTGCCCGTGCCGTCAGATTTTGTGTTCCACTGCTCAAAGAGTTTACCGTCCGGACCTGTCAAGCCTGTCCAGCCTGCCGCTGCGAAAGTCTTGCCTCCTTCGACCGTCGGCTGTATAGGCTCAGCGCCGGTTCCTCCGTTGAGGTCGTATGTAACCGCGTAATCGGGCGCCGAGGCGACCTGGAGAACCAGCCTTGGCCTGTTCGCGGCGGTATTACCCGCGCCTTCCTTCGACATGATCTGATAATCGCGGTTGCTCAGCGGTATGGTGACCGCGAAGGTAATCGCGTTGTCAGTCGTGGGCAGTGTGTTGTAGAGTTTTAGTACGTCCGTTGTGGTAGCTACGGCTGTGCTTTGCGCCGCTGAGAATGTCGCGGAGCGCGCGACATCGGCAGCCGTTGCGCTTGAAACGTCGCCGTAGAGCGCGCGAGGCCTGTTGTTCCAGGTTATCCCGCTTTCAGTCCAACTGGAGTCGACTACCCTGGCGACCAGTAGATTTGTGTTTCCTCCGGCGCCGCCTGAATTCGTGTTCCCGGTATACCGGAGATTCAGCGTCGCCGAACTGACGTCCAAGCCTTTAAGGGATGAGACGTCAAACTTGATGTAGATAGTCTTGATGTCCGTACCGTCGCTGGTGCTGGTATTGGTGAAGTTCTGGCCGAACAATCCGTTTGTCCCTGTGTTAGTGGGCGCACGCATCAGCATGTTCGAGTCGGAGCCGTAATTCGAGCCTTTCTCGCTCTGCCACGTCTTCAACCCGGCGTCGGCTATCGTGTCGAGCGTAATTGAGCCGGAGATTTTCGACCAAATAGCGTAGAACGTCGTGTTTTGAGTTATTGCAACCGTGCCGACTGTTTGCGCTGTCGTAGCCAAACGATTGGTATTCCAGCCCACAAACGTGTAACCAGTTCTTGCCGGAGACACATCCAGCGCGGAGGCGAATCCTCCGTTTGCGATCATGACAGTGATACTACTTGTATCGCCGCCAATATCCCCGCCATAGAGGTTGAAACTGACAATGTGGCTTCTGCTGACTGTTACTGTATACGTCCTTGGCACTCCATTTACCGATAAGACTGTATATATGACAGGGTTCGTGAAGTCCTGAGGCCCTTCCGGGGTGTACGTCGCGTCAACGCTTGTCGTGATTTCCGGAGCGATATTAGTAATGTCAAGTTCAGTGGGTACTACAACGGCAATAGTTGAGTCGTTGTCATTAACGACGCCTTCATACCCGCCCAAAGCGAAGGAAAGGATACTGTTGCCGCTAAGGTCGTCCACATTAAAACTTGCGCCCCAGGTCTCAAACTTGACGATACGCATCCTACCGGTCGTCGAGTTGAGCGGCGTCGCGTTCTCCATACCCACTCGTACGCGGGTCGTCGTGACAGTATCAAATGTTATCTTTGTCTCTTCGTTGGAAGCGGTTGCGAAAGTTACCACCTGGTTTGGCGCGTCTACCCACGCAAAACCGTCCCAATACTGGGCGTTGAGCGTTTTGGGCAGGCTATCGTTGGCGTTGGTCGTAAAGAACAGGCTTATCTGGTCAACCGTAACCAATCCCGGCCAGTATGTCTGCACATATTCGTATACGCGTGACGCGGTGTTGGATGCTACTTCGTCTGTTTGCGTGGCGTTAGCGTAGTTATACCAGGAGTTCGTCGTATTGCCGTTGAGCATATAATTCGGGTAATTTGTGGCGCTTGTGAATGACGCTGTCGCGAGCGGCCCTGATCCGTCAGTCAGTTTATAGTCCTGAGCGCCCGCCGCTGTATTGAGTCCGTAGTTGACACGCGGACGCGGCAGCGTAACGGTGAGCTCAAGCTCAGCTTCCCGGCTTATCGACGTGTCCTCAAAGGCGCCGGTTACGGTGAACACCCCAAACTGATCGAAAATCTCAGGGTCAACATCCCAAATTACTTTCTTCAGCAGCGAGACGCCGCTGGAGTATGTTACCTTGACATCCCTCGGAAGGATTGTCGGGTTGCCAAATGTTGCGACGACGGCTTTCTTTTCCGTGGAAACGACGGTTCCCAGTGTGGGATGCGTTATGGTTTTTGGTATACCTGGTACGCTTGCCATATTGAGTACCGTCGGTACAAAGTTGTCAGACGACGCTGTGAGCGTGAAGCCGCCTGCGCCCTTTTCACTCTGCACGATCACAAGGACCTTGCCGTTGTACGCCTCGCGCTCTGAATGAGTGTTCTTGTCCAAGCTGTCCCATTTATAGAGTTCGGTACTCTCGGACTTGCCGTTATCGACGCCAAAAATCTTGGCGGCGCCTGTTATGTCAAATTTGACAAGATTGTTTGCCGAAGGCAGCATTACGCCGTTTTCGTCAACAATGTCACACTCGACATAGACAAGGCTGCGTCCGTCGGGTTGGAGGTATTCCTTATCCGGCTTCATCGAGATAGTATACGCCGATCCGGCTGTCTTCATGGTATCCGTCGCAAATTCCACGCCGTCTTCGTCATAGACGATAACCTTAAGCTCACCCGGCTCAAATGGCACGATCCATGTCAAATGGAGTTTGCCGTATGAGTTGTTGGGGCTGACATAGCCGCCGCGATTGGTCGACGTTGAGTTTTGCCTGTTATCCTGCGTGGCCTCGGTCGTTTCGTAGTATTCAAGCCCATAAGAAGTAGTCTTCTTATCAAAAGACTTCACTCCAAGCGATTTGCCGTTGAGGAAAAGCTCGGCTTTGTACCCGTTCGTGTTGACCCAGACTTCAACGTTTTCACCCGGGTAGTAATCATTCCAGTTCATCGGGACAAGGTGCGCCATGGGTTCTTTCGTCCACTGGCTTCTAAACAGGTAATATGAATCTTTCGGGAATCCGGCGGTGTCAATAGTCCCAAAGAAGGAAGTGCTGACAGGGAAGATGCTAAACGGTGTCGGCTCTCCAATATAGTCGAAGCCCGACCAGATGTACTGGCCGACGAATCCCTTGCGGTCACGGTCTTTCTTCAAGCCGTACTCGTTGGGGACCGTCCACGAAGCAAATTGGTTGTCATAAGCTGACACGCCTCGGTTGCCCGGCGTCTGGTTCGGAGGCGTATTGGCGAGTGTTGGCGAGAAGTATACGCCTCGAGATCCAGTTTGCGACGACGACTCAGATTCGAAGAAGAAGATGTTCGGATAATCCCTCATCAGGTTGTCAACGCTGCCGGCCGTGTTATAGTTAAGTCCAATGCCATCGAGCGAGTGGTTGATGTACCCCCATGTAGACGTAGAGCCGGGTGATGATTTTTCCTGGTTTGTGCCGCAGACTATCGGCCTAGTACCGTCGATGTCCAATATTGCGTTGCGTAGCCGCATGGTTTCTGTATGCAGGTTGAATGTCGTATTGGTATACGATGACGGTTTTGTGTACAGATCCTTGTCCTCGCGGTAATAATCGTTCCAGTTATACCAGCTCGGCCTGGTTCCGGCGTTAGAAATCTCGTTTCCGATCGACCACATAACGACGCTCGGCTCGTTAATGTCACGCATGACCATTTCCTTGATTACCCAATCAGACCATGTGGCGTTAGCAGGGAGAGGGACATTCAACTGGCCGGGGTAATTGGCTGGAACTGGCTGCAGGAAGAATATGCCGAAGTCATATGTCTGCTTTGCGCTTCCCCAAGAGTCGAACGCTTCTTCCATTACCACTATGCCAAGTTCGGAACAAAGGTCGATAACGGTCTTTGAAGGCGGACAGTGCGACGTGCGGTATGAGTTGACGCCCATTGATTTTAATATCGACAGTTCGCGTTTGAGGGCGTCATAGTTTGCGGCGGCGCCCAACGAACCTTGATCATGGTGCAGGTCGACGCCTTGGATTTTTGTGTATACGCCATTGAGATAAAACCCGTCGCTTGGGGTAAATTTGAACCAGCGGAACCCAAATTTAGTCACAGCTCCGTCGAGTACGACGTCGTCTTCTTCACCCTGCGCGGATGGTACAACTGATCCCCCGTTTCCGATTTTCAGGAGTTCCGTCACGATATTGTAGCGGAAGGGATCTTCCATCGTCCATAACTTCACGTTCGGGACAGTGACCGTGTCGGTCAGTGTCGTAAACGCGCCTGCCGCGCAGGCGACCGCGAGAGATGTCTGTGACGCGACGACTATGTCACCGTCCATTATCGTTGTGCGTAAGGCGACGTCGCCTACGGGCGCTTCGTCGTATGAGTACACTTTCGCCGACACGTTCAGCGCCGCCGAGCCGTTGGCGCCGTATGTCGTTTCGAGACCCGGCGTACTCAGGACAAGCCCGTTGCGCGCAATGCGCGTGTTGTTAGTCACAACAAGCGTAACAGGGCGGATGATCCCGGAACCTGTATACCAGCGTCCTGAAGACGAAATATTCTGGCATTTTACAACGATTACGTTTGGCCCTTCGTTTCCATACTTCAGATAATCGGTAATGTCGAAAGCAAAGCCTGAATAGCCGCTTGGATAATTGCCGACAAACTCACCGTTGACGTAGACGTTGGGGTTCTGGTAAACGCCGTCAAAATCAATTGTGATCCTCTTTGTATCGCGTATCTCCTCAGGCAATGTGAATGTCTTGCGATACCAGCCCAAGCCGGCTTGCATATACCCTTGGGCGTTAGATGAACTGGTTGTCGTCTTTTGACCTTCGATTGCGTAGTCGTGAGGAAGGTTTACAGTACGCCAGGCGCCGTCATTAAACGTCGGCGAAATCACCTGCGCTGTCGTTACGCCGCCAGCATCCGCCAAGCCATAATCGCGGAAGCCCGCCCCTGCGCTGCCGCCCGCTACGGATGGCGTACGTGTCGCGAGGTAGAACTTCCAGTCGTCGTTAAAGTCGATATTGCGCGTGGCTATGTCAAAATCGGTTTCATCGGGCGGGAAAATGTAGCTCTGACCCAACTGGTGCGCACCGATATCAGGCGGCGAGTCTATTGGAATGGGGTTATCAAAGAAGTCGTGGTCTTCCTGATCGCTAAACACCGTCATCCAGTTATAATCTATAAGCGGCGTGGATTTATGCCATATCTGCGCCTTTGTCTGCGAACTCTGGTTGCCGTTGGAATATTGGAAACGCCTCTGATCCATTATCTGACCGAACTTTGTCTTATCCATTATTACGCCGGCGCCAATCGCCGCCGACCCTGACTGAATTTTATAGTTGTCAGCCCAGGCGCGCCCGTATCCGCCAAATGAGGCGGCCGCTTTACCGGGATTGACAAACTTGGGGTCGCCAAATATCGGATGGGCGTCCGGCGGCATGTCGGATAATCCCGGGCCGAACAGAGAACCGTGGTAAAGGTTGTTGTCCAGGACGCAGGAATACGCCTGATTCCTGTCGCTCGGGTCTCCAGGCCAGCCAAACTGCGCCGTCTGGCCGTTTATTGAGAATATATTGTTGACAAAATGCGTTCCGCGGGATTTGCCCTCCCATGGTTCGCCGCGCGTCACCTGGAACACCGCGTGATCGGGGCTCGTGTAGATCGTGTTGTTATATATCCAAGTGTTATCTACGCCGCCACCGCCGCCAATTTCGAATATCGAGCGCTTTCCGTACATGGAACCGTCGTTGACGCTGATGTTATAGCGGACGACGGATCCCTCCGTGTATGACGACTCGGGCCCGCATACCATGAAGAATCCGCCTTCATTGTCATGGGTGTAGTTGTACTGATAAAGGTTGTTGGTCGTGTAGTAATCGGAGTCGAAAGCTTCGCCGTCCGCGACTTCGTTATCACGCGGGACGCCGGTATAGCAAACCTCGTTGTACTGGAATATCGTCGCGTCCGAGTCAAACGGCCATACGCCGGCGGAGAGGTTGGAAACCGCGTTTCCTGTGAGGCTTGAGTATTTATACGGGTGGCTGACTGAATTTATTACAAGGTTGCTCTCGACAAGGCATTTATAAGTCCCGCCGATCAGTATGCCGTCTCCCCATATATCCTCAAGCACGTTTCCGCGTATCACATTGTCAATTCCACGCGCGCACCCGACGCCCGTCGGATCTGAGTTTTGCAAAGACCAGATGCGTCCGGCGGTGTAGCCGGATGTTACTATTCCGTTGCGCGAGATGTGCTTGAGCAGACAGTTTTCAATTGTCAGGTTATTTACGCGTCGATTTGTACCTGTCGTCGAGACGTTTATGCCGACGCCCTGCGCCTGGTTATATCCGCCACCGGATTTTGGGTTTGATCCGTTTACGTGATGGATATATAGATTGCCGAGGATAACGCCCTCGGAATCGACAGTACTGCTCTGGTTGACGACGGATACGCCGCCTTTGCCTGCTGAGTTCGCATTTGTGCGGGTTGCGTTATTAAGTATCCAGTTTGTTATTTCAAGGTCGTATACATGCCAGTAACTCCTGTTGATAACGACTGCGTAATTATTGCTGTTGGGGTTGGTCGTAGTCATCTGCGAATCTGGTGTTAGCGGCGGGTAGTTAGCGTCGATGCGCGGCAGGTTGTCGGAAGGATCGTCGGGATCGACGTACATGCCGACCGTAATAGGCGCGGTTGCCGTCCCTGCTATGCCGGACGTCATAGTCACGCCTGTCCAGACGTCGCCCGCCTTAAGCAATATCACGCTACCAGCAGCGTATCCAGTGGTCGCGCTTACTTTGGAGAGCGTTTTCCAGGGCGTAGCCATCGAAAGCCCGTCGTTCGAGTCATTGCCTTTGGAGTTGCTTATGTAGTACGTCCTCCCGCTTCCGGTTGGCGCGGGGTAGTCGCCAAACTTTTGAATCTGGCTGTAAAGATCGGAGGCTGTCGTTGGCAGTGTGTAGTTGACTCCCGTCTGATTAGCCGAACTGCTGATGGTAATCGGGGTAGTATAGTCTTCAAACCCGGCTTTCGACACGAGTACTGTATATGTGCCCTGAGCCGCTGACAACGAGTAGGCGCCGTTGGCGTCCGCGCCGCCCAGCGCCGCCGTATTTCCACTTCCGTCGAGGTATTTTATGAAAGCGTAGGGTATTACCGCGCCTGCGCTGTCGCGGATCGTGCCGGAAATCTGCGCGGCGCTTGAGTCGGTTAGCGTAACGCGGTCAATAGCCAGCGCGCGGCCTGCAGCCGCGTTTGTTCCCGTAGTCGTGGAGTTAATCTCGAAGGAGACCGTGCATTTGCCGTCGGTTACGACGATGCCGGTAATCGTGTGCTGCGTCCAGCCTTCATTGCGGGGCAAGTCGAGCGTCTTATCGCCGCCTACGGTAATCACGTTGATCCTTGCATACGCTGCAGCCGAATCTGCCGTTGCTATGTTATTTCTCGTGTACGCCGTTAGCGTATATGTGCCGTTGGGCAGCAGCATCGTCTGCTCCATCGCCGCGTTGAATGGGACAGCGCCTCCGGAGAGCGAACGCAACAACGCGAAGGCGCTGCTTGTAGTTGTGAAGGAGGTTCCGCCAATCGATATGCTTGCGGTCGAGCGGGCTAGGGTGTTGCTGTCGCAACCGGTCGAGGATATAAGCCTGGGCATCCAGGCTGTCAGTGCGCCATTGGAGGTGTCGGTCATTTCGCCGTTTTTGATCTGATCAAGTCCAGCTGCGGACACAAGTGTTATGTTGGTCACTAGCGAACCGATTATCATCAGCAAAACGATGAACCCGGAAAGAAAACGTTTGTATTTCATTTGTCTATGTTTTTTCATAAATACTGTCGCTCCTGTCTTAATTTATTTTGTTACTTTGCGCCGTATGCGCAAGAATTTGCGTCATGTAGGATTGCGGCGAAATCCATGATCATCGCGGAATCCGCGACACGCTTGATTTCATCCACCTACGATCGCGTCAATACCGTCGTCATACGTAATTTCAGCCAAATCTGCGAGCGCCGCGAAATCACGCTCGGCTTGTTCATCCTTCAGAAGCTGGGCCAGCGTGGCTTTGCATTCTTCAAACGTTTCCCTGCCCGAGCCTTCGCGGCTCTCACAGTAAAGGACGATCCAGCCTTCGCCGCCATTGTCGATCGGCGGCCAAATATCGCCAACCGGTAAATCGCGAATCGCGTCGGCAACGCCAGCAAACTCGGTTACATCAGGGTCGCGAAAATCAGACGCTGTGAACGTCCGTTGATAACTCAGCTTTTCAAGCCCAAGGCGCACGACAGCAGCGTCGAAATCCTCACCGTCCGCAAGCGCTGTCCGCAGACTGTCAACGATTCCGATATCGAAGCTGGATGGCAGTAAAATCACGCGCATATTTACGTTTCCTATTAAGGTGAACAAATCAGTCCGCTCGTCATAAGCAGCGCGGAGTTCCTCCTGCGTCGGTTCAACCACCATAACCTTAAGCAACCGTTTCATGTCCACCTCGTGCGTATAGTCATAATACACGCGTTGCGAAAGCGTAGCCGGACCGTAAACGATATCGCCGTGCGACAACGCCTCCGCTCTGTCGGCGTTCTCAGCTTGCCACGCATCCCAAAACGCTTTATACGTTTCGAACGTCTCTTCGCCCCGAAGCTTCAGTTCCCTGCGGCACACAATAAATGGAACCAGCTCTTCAAGCGCTGATTGCACCGTACGTCCCGAACTGCTCATAAACATTTTAACCTCGCCAAGCGCGACAGGTTCTCCGCCGATACTCGCGACAACTGTGAAATCATTCACGACTGAACCGTCCGATTGATTTAGTTGATCCAGTTGGTTTGCCTGGTTTGCCTGATTCGCCTGATCCGGTTGGTTTGTTTGGGCAGCCTGACAGCCGCACAAAAGTGTAAGAGTTGCTATTACTAAGAAAATTAGCCGATATACGTAAAACACATTCGCCACCTATTTTGATAATTATAAAACTAGACAGTAATCCGCAATCCGCGCAAAATCACAGATTGATAATTCAATCCGCCACAAATCTCATCGTTCCCCCCCGTAGCCAAGTGTTACCCTTAGTCTACAAGCGATGTGATTATGATGATAAGGATAACACTATTGTCATCATTACGCAATATAAAAACACAATTGAACGGTTCTCCTCGTTCGCGAGTGAGCGAGGAGAACCGTCCGCTTGTGTTTAATTGTTAATTGTTAACTGTTAATTGTTAACTGTTAATTGTCAGCGCCTCGGCTAGCGGGATCATTGTTGTCTTATCCCACAGGAACGCTTTTACTGTTGAGGCAGCGCCAATATCGAAGCTGGTGGCGACTGACTGTGTTAACGCTCCTGCCGCCGGGTTATAAGTCTCCGCTTTCAACATCCTTCCGGCGTTGTCATAGCTCGCGAGCAGCAGCATTGAGCTTTCTGGAGCTGTTGCGTTTATAAGAACGCTTTCAATTACATTTCCGTTGATATCGGCTTTGATAATCTTATCTCCAGGGAGACCCAGCGTAACGGAACGCGCATCGTTTGGATTTTTGCTCATGAATCCCATATCATATGCGCAGGCCATATTACTGCTCGTATCCGGCCAGTTGTAGGAAATGGCAAACCATAGCTCTTCGCCTTCGGTCAATGGGTTTGTGGCGGCGTTTTGCCTGAATGAGTTTAGCGGTATGCCTATTGTATAGATATAAGTATCGGTGGTCCCAACCCTTGCTATGCCATAGTTTGTAAACCCTGACATGCTATCGGTGCCGGAACGGGTGCTGAATTTGCTGTAAGCCTTGGCTGTCGCCGAGGTCAACGCAAAGCCATACTCGGACCTGGTGGAGTCGTTATCGGAACCGCTTGCCGGTCTGGGCATCCAGACATCGACCTGAATCCCGCTGCCACGCCATATGTTTGCCGAAGGCGCGGCGGACCAGAGCGGGTCGACGACGACAAGGCCCAGATAGAGCGTCTGCGCGTCATAACGCATATAAATGTCCGCGTTAAACCCAGCGGGCGGATAACCGGTTCTCCCGGTAAACGTCATCAGCGGCGACCCCTCTATCCCGGCGCCAAGCGTAAATACTTTCTCGCCCCATACTGCCGGATCCAGCNTAGCGTNCAGCATCGACGGCGCTGTGTCAAATGCCCCNATATACGATGTNATACGGTAGACTGTCAGGACATAGTCTGCGCTTGTTACGCCGTCTTCCGCTACGACTCGGATATATCTTACGTTGTTACCTGAAGCCAGCGGATTTATCGTCTTATTGGTGATCGCCGACGTATAATCCGGGTTGCTATACATTGTCCACGTCGCAAATTCGCTTACCTGGATCATGCTGGAAAAGTTCATAGACGTCGTGTGGTTTGACACTGTAGCCGTAATGTTTTTGCCGCTGATTTTCAAAGGCGCGTCCACTGATACTACATCGCACTTTGAGCTGGGTGGTTTACGGAGTCCGTCAAGCGCTTTTTCAAGACGGCTGATCGCCTCATAGATATCCGCCGGAGAAGCGTTCTCATCAGCGTAAACGCCTTCCGCGAACGCTAACGCGGGAACAAGAGGCAAATATGTTTCCTCAATATATTCGCTCCCGTCGATCACGCGCGCGATTTGCAGCACCGCCAACAACGCTTCTTTGTCGATCTGCGCGTATGCGCCGCCTAATAGCTCGAACTGTGAAATGCTTATTGCGGCGGTATCGGCAAATTCAATTTTGTAGTAGTTGTATCTTCCCGGTTTTTCTATCGCGAACGGCCTCGTGTACCTGTCCCAAGCAAAGCTCTGATTTGCCCTAACGTCGAGTACAGTATAATTGATATTGTCTACTGAGCCTGAAAGCGTCCATCCTGTAGGAGCGTTAGTTGTGACGGCGCTTGTAATGGTATACATATCAACTGTTGCGCCTTTGTAGAAATAATAGCACACGACTTTGGGGTCTGAGCCAGCAGCGAAGGAAGCGTTGTTGCCCGAAGTGTTGTTAAACAGGTTGGCAGGACTCGACGCGGTCGTATAGGCGCCGTCAGCTGATCCCGATGGGATCGTTGTCGTCGAAGGAGTTATTGCTGTCGTCAGATCATGAAGCGGAACCGGAGCAAAGTCATCCTGCGTAACCGAAGGCGGCTGAGCACCGACGCCAACGCCCCATGTGGGCGACGGGTTCGGGCCCATAGTGAACTCGATTGTCGCGCCGTCATAGATGTCGGACGGCTTAATGTATGATTGCGTACGCTCAACGCCGTTAACTTTGACGCTCTGGATATATCTGTTCGTCCTGCTGACGCCTGGCGCTGTAATCGTAATGGTCTGGCCATTCTCACGCTTGATTATTGATTTCGCGAACAGCGGCGTCCCAAAAACGAACTCGCCGTTGCCGCCCGAAAGCGGATACAAGCCAAGAGCCGAAATAGTGTACCAACTGCTCATCGCGCCGTTGTCGTCGTCACCGACGTAACCCTGGCCGATATCTGAACCGGCAAAGTGGCGGTCAAGGATATCGCGTACCACATCCGCAGTCCTCCAGGGGCGGTCGGTGAAGAGGTACATGTATGGGATATGAAACGCCGGCTCATTGCTCATATGCACCTGGCCGAGTTTGTCTCCGCGGCTTTCAACTTTCTCTTTATGATATCCCGACCAGTTGCCGAAAAGGATGTTGGGGTCGGCTGAGAACGCAGCGTCTAGCTTTTCTCCAAGCTTATCCTGGCCGCCGTAAAGGTTAGCCAAGCCGCGGCCGTCATGTTGCGCGTGGAAAGCGTAGTTCCATGCGTTATCCTCGCAGTAACCGTACCCAAATGCGGTGGGATTGAAAGATTCGTCAGGCCACAGCCACCCGCCGGCGGCTGTTTTCCCGCGGAACCATCCGCCAATAGCCGGGTTGAATAGGTTTACATAATTCTGGGCGCGGTTGATGAAGTATATGTACTCGTCATTTAGCTTACGGTAAGCTTCTGTACCTGGGGTTTCCTTGTCGCGCAGGAACTTTGCCATCGATGCGATACCGAAATCGGCGGGGCATGATTCAAGCGACCACGAAAGGTTCTCGCCTGTGAGGCTGGTCGTCGGGCTGTATCCAAGGAAAGGCCATTCCGCCATGCCCGCGCGTCCGGAATACCAGTTTGCGCTGTTGTTTGCAGAATAGACAGTTGCGTTTTTCAGCGACGACGCGTACGCGTTTTCATAATCGAAAACTATTCCTTGGCTTACTGCGTCGCCAAAGATAGAGTCAGAGTTTGTGCCTACCATGCTGTTTGTGCCAGCTGGCGCTATCCAGCGCGGTACCCAACCGTTATCCAGATAATGCGTCACAAGGCCGTTTACGAGTTCCGAATCCTTGAGCGGGATAAGCAGCGCGTTAGTCGGCCACGCTGTGCGGAACGTGTCCCAGAAACCATTGTTATAGAACAGCTTTCCGTTTTTGAGCGTTATTGTGGTTGCGTTTCCGCTGTATGGTGAGGCGTACTGCCAGACAGGATTATCGCTTGTCCCGGTGTTTTCGGAGTCAAGCACCGGATACACAAACCCGCGGTACATGTTTGAATACAGCGACGTCAACTGATCATATGTGGCGTTCGGATCCTCGATCGTAACAGTGGACAGTATGTTGTTCCAAGTGGCGAGAGCCTTCGCTTCTATCGAGTCAAAGTTGTCTGTCGGTGCGATCTCAAGGTTAAAGTTCTTGATAGCCTGCGCCGCGCTGATAAACGATGAGGCCACCTTAAGCTCCACAACGGTCGGGCCGCTTGTCGCCGCATCAAACTCAAACATGCTCATCGGGTTGTAATTTGACGCCGCCTGACGGAACGCCGACGGCAGTACGCTAAACTGGCCGTACACGTACATCCGTTTTTGCCCGCTGTTTGATCTTGACGTGAATGCAGCAAAAGTGCCGTCGTCATTATAGGTTATCCCCGAACTCGTCGAGTTTCTGGCCTTTGCGCTATCGAGAATTACATTGCGCCTCGCTGATCCCTCCGGGAAAGTAAACCTGAGCACGGCAGCGTGCTCCGTAGGCGTAACCTCGATTTTCACGCCCGGCGCCTTTGCGTCGTCGTCATTGAACGTTACGCCATAGTAATGTGCGTGGGCAATCTCGTTTTCATGCTTAAAGTTTGAGCCCCTGCCGTTGAGCGCAGTATAAAGCGCCGCTTGAGTCGACCACACTGTCGTCGAGTCTGCGGAAAAGTCGAAATTGCCGGATTCGCCTATCCAGTTGCTCGCTACGTGGTTTAAATGGATATGCTTAAAGTTGGCTTCAGTGCCTGTATATTGGTAAACTGTCTGCGCCGATATCGTCGTAGCTGGCGACCAGAAGTTAAATGGGAACGGAGTAGCCACGATCGGGTTGTTGAGCCCATGCGCGTATTTGTTGTGATCCGTGCCATACGCGCCGTTTTGCGTGCCGCGCAGAATATTGACGTAGTCGGCCAGGTTTGCGACTACGGGGTCGGGCTCGCTGTAAATTTGTATATCGTCGAAAAACACGGTTACGGCTTTGTTTGCCGAGCCGTTAGGTTTTTCATATCCAACGAGTATCGACGTTATAGTCTTTCCGCGAAGTTCCGCAACGTCGCCGAGCTTGCTGGTTACTTTGAGCCAGTTGTTCTGCTCAAGTATTCCCGCGTTTCCCTGGTCAAGCGGCGAAACCTTGAAACCGTACTGGTCGACGGCGCCGTAAGTACGTAAATACGTACCGTCGGCAAATTTGAGGTCGACAGCGGCAAAGTTGCTGGTATACTCCGCGTCATATTGGCCTGCGTTATTCGCGCTTGTAAAGTTGGTCTTGGTGTCGGCGTCGATGTATGGCATGACCATGTATGATAGCTTGGTATCGGCGCTGATCGGTATGTTGAGGTTGTCGTAGATCGTCGCGTAGTAACTGGCGCTTGCGGCTTGTTTTGTGCCGGTGATTTTGAGCGCTCTCGATCCCGTCCAGCCCTGGTTTGCCCTGGTATCGACATTGCCCCATAATTGCGCGGGACCGGCGCCCACTGTCGTCGTAAAGTTGTTGCCCGTCGAGGAAACGACAACGGCGTTGATAGCGGGATCCGCCGTCTCAAAAGATGAATAAAAGTCTGTAGCGGCGAAAACCGGCAGGCTAAGACCGCTCATAACGGATATCATCATTGAAGCTATTAGCAAGCATGAAATAAGTTTCTTCATATAATTTTCTCCTTATTCTTTGTTCAATAATATTAATTTTCTAACTGTTTTGTGCTGTTGCGATTGCGATTATTAGCTAACTAAGCTTATTGACTAATGATCAAAGTTAACCGCGACACATTCGCAAGTGAACGCCATAGCCGGAGAATACAACGAACGTCTTTTACGCAACGGATCAATCTATGGAAAATCCCCCCCGCGTCGACGTTAAGCAACGCAAACCTCCCATTTCAAAAATCCGCTACAGAGTTTTCCGCTAAGACGCGCTGTATACCCACTGCCCTATGTTAACATTTTCTTCGCGATCAGTCAATATAACGTTTTATGGCAATAGGGCTAGGGTGTAGATGGTGGAAACTGTTCAGTGGGTAGTCAGTAACAATTCATGCGTGGTAATGCGCAGTAAACCGGAGTACTCCCCCTGTCGGCTACACCGACATCCCCCTCTGTGAGGGAGACAACGTAAAATCCAAAGCCTATCGCTTGGAGGAGAGGCAACAGCAAAGCCAAAGCCTCCCTCTTGGAGGGAGCGTCGCGAAGCGACGGAGGGAGTCCACTGCAGTTGCTTTATCGCTTTAAAGCGGAATTGTGCCAAAATGGCATAATTTAAAATTTCCTATCTACGGGGCGCGTCTTGTTGAAAAATATAACGTGTTGCGGAGAATCATCGGCTGCGACAAAAATATGCAGGAGAGCGGACACATATATCAGGGGCAAATGTGGAAGCGCCAGAAGGCACGGCAATTTTTCGCTTTAAACGCTCCTAGAATTTCTGCGTTTTGACTATGGTTTTTTTGAAACCACGCGTACATAAGAAAAAGAACCACGATCGCGACCCTATCCATGCAGAGCAATACTAGCGCCAAAGTAGGCAGCCTGCGGGTGGGGTGGGACGCCGGACGGTTGGGTTCACCCCGTGTGAACTGTAACAGATGGTGATAAAAATATATCGATAATCAATAAAAATATATTGCAATTCGATAATTGGCGTGATATACTCTGTTTGCCATCGCGTAAAGACAATGAATACGGGAGGGGTTTGTGTGTGGAGTGACAGAAAATCATTAGTTTTGAGCAAATGCTGCGTTGTATTGTTTATGGCGTTGCTATTGGCAGGCGTCATATATGCGTCGAGTGAAGGCGCTTTGATGCTCCGGATCATGTCCGATGGCAGAAGAGCGTTTTTTCTGGCGACTATTTACGCGGGAAGCGTCCCCACTGCTGTGCTTCTTGTACTTCTTTACGGCTTGCTACGCAGAATTGGAGCAGGGCAAGTGTTTATCAGCAAAAACAGTGAGTGCCTGCGCTATATTTCCTGGTGCTGCTTTGCCGGCGCGTTGATAAGCGTCATATCAGCAGTTTACTGGATCGCTTGGTTCGCCGTGGGCGTGTCTGCAGCGTTTATGGGGCTTATCGTTCGCGTCATCAAAAATGTCTTTGCAAAAGCCGTTTCGCTCCAGGACGATGCGGATTTTACCATCTAGGGGGGGCGGATACTATGCCTATTGTGGTAAACCTGGACGTGGTAATGGCAAAACGCCGGGTGTCGTCGGGTGAACTCGCTGAGAGAATCGGGTTGAGCCAGGCAAATTTGTCGATACTAAAAACCGGCAAAGCCAGGGCTATAAGATTCTCGACGCTGGAGGCGATCTGCGTTGCACTCGGATGCCAGCCGGGCGACATTTTGGAACACATAGAAATGAAAAATAAGAATGGAGAAAAGGAAAATGGAAAATCCAATGGCATACCATAAGCCGACAAATTTAGCGACAGGGGCGGTTCCCCAGCAGATACCTCCCGCGATGGGAAATCCAACGACATACTATGGGACGGCCAATTTTGCGGCAGGGGCGGTTCCCCAGCAGATGCCTACTGCGTATGTCAAGCCCAAGAACGCGTTTAAACCGGATATTAGCGACTTCGTTTTCGCGCTTGCAGCGTTCGTACTTGGTTACCTGTTCTCATCCTGGATACTTTTTACCAACAGCGGCTGGGGAGTAAGCGCATTCACTACTCTGTATTTGCTGGCGGTCACGGCGTATTTGATGAAAAAAGGAGTGTTTGTTAGTAGCGGCGCCGCCGCGTGGTTTTGGTTCGCGGTGACATGGGTCACGGGCGTATCATATGCGCTATGGCAGAACGAGTCGACCTCGCAGTACAGGTTAATGTTCCTATTCTGCACGGCGGTATATTATGTGATAGTCGCGTCTGGGCGCGAGATCATGGGCAAAACCGGAAACTATCTGCTCATCGACGGAATAAACGCGGTCATTATCTTGCCTTTCAGGAATTTCCTCAATCAATACGTCAGCTTCGGAGCTCTCGGGAAAGGGAGTAAGCGAACTGGAAAAACCCTGTCCATCGTTATTGGCGTGGTGATCGCTGTGATTCTGGCGGCACTGCTGACTCCTCTTCTAAGGAGCGCGGATAGCGGCGGGTTTGGCAAAATACTTGATTTTTTCGCGGAGATGTTCACAATCAAATTTGAAACGCTCTTTAAAATCATAGTATATATAGTATTCGCCGTCCCTGTCGCCGCGTATCTCTACGGGCTTGTATCGGGCGCCGCGCACAGGAAGGGTACTGATATAATCAAACCGGATTCGGTGAAAAAAACAGTTGCCGAGCTGCGATTTTTCCAGCCAACTACGCTCTTCATCGCATTGGGGGCGGTGTGTGCTCTCTATATTGTTTTCATTATTAGCCAACTTCCATACTTCTTCTCCGCTTTCACGGGGCAAAGGCCGGCGGGATGGCTTATATATTCGACATACGCAAGGCAGGGGTTCTTTGAGCTATGCGGTATTGCTGCGATAAACCTGATCATCATTTCAGTTAGTAACCTGACCTGCAAAAAACACCGAAAGGATTCCCGGCTGCTCAAGGCGTTCAACATAGTACTCGCGATCATTACGCTGGTACTCATCACGACAGCGTTTAGCAAGATGGCTCTGTATATCGGCGCATACGGACTTACTATGCCGCGCTTGCTGCCATGCGTGTTCATGGCGTTCATCGCGACCGTGTTCATTGCTCTGTTGGCGCTTCAGAAGTGGGATTTTTCGATAGTACGGGTAGCGCTTGTCATCGGCTCGGTCATGCTTTGCGCGCTGTTTATTTCAAACCCCGACGCGCTGGTCGTCCGCTACAACACAGGCAGATATTTAAGCGGCTCGTTGCAGGAGTATGACCCGGATATTCTTTACCGCGCCGGGTCTGCTGGCGTCCTTCCGGCAATCGAAGTATACAGTAAAACTTCGGACGCGCGGATCAGGGAGAAGGTCGCGCAGTATCTTGAATTGCAGAGCGACTACCTCAAAAGGGATTCATGGTGGCTCGGCCGGGGCGTCAATGAGATCAGCTTAGAGTCGCAGCGGGCGCGAAAGGCTATAACGGCACATAACCTGTTTCGCGCGGAGAATAGTTATCCGTCATATGCCAAATTCAATTTTGTGCCTGAATAGTTAGTATAAAGAAATGTTAGTATAGAAACGTTAAAAAGCGGTGAGCCTCCGCCATTAAGCGAGGAACAAAAAAAGTGATGGGAGCCTACAACAAGGCTCCCATTGCAATAGATATGTCATTTCAGGCTTACAAACATTTTACATTCTCCATACGTTTTACTGATAGTTTGCTTTGATTTTGCTTGATAGAATATGAGCGTAAATAAAAAATCATGAGGAGAATGAACATGAAAAAACTCTTTGCAGTTATTACCCTGTTAGTTGCTCTCGCGCTTATATTAACCGCGTGCAACGGAAACAACAATCCCAGCAGCAATGGAGACAATAATCCCGGTAGTTATGGAAACAGTAATCCTGGAAGCAATGAAGACAATAATCCTGGAAGCAATGAAGACAATAATCCTGGAAGCAATGGAAACAATAATCCCAGCAGCGACGGAGAAAACCAAAGCTCGACACTGGATAACACCGCAAACTTCGACACGTCAAAAAATATCTCGATTCTGACACGCGAAGATGGCAGCGGTACAAAAACCGCGTTCATGGAGCTTATCGGCCTAAAAGACAAAGCAGACCCCGCGAATGTCATCATCCAGACCGGGACAGCTGGTATCCTCACTGAGGTAATGGGCAACCCGATGGCGATAGCATATGAAAGTCTCGGCTATGTCACGAACGATGTAAAAATGCTCAAAGTCGACGGTGTTGACGCGACAGTAGCAAACATAAAGGACGGTACATACAAGATTTCCCGTCCGTTGTCGATAGTGTATAAAGCGACAACCCTTGATAGCGATGTGAACAAGGCGTTTTATACGTTCCTACAATCGAGCGACGCACAGGAGATCATATCTGACGAAGGATATGTTTCAATCGCCGATAACGCTCCAGCGTATACGATAAACGGATCGCTGCAAGGCAGTATCGACATAAGTGGTTCTACCTCACTCCAGCCTTTGATGACTGAACTGGCTGCGGCTTTTGAGAAACTCCAAAATAACGTGACAGTTACAGTTGGCGGCGGCGGCAGCGGTACCGGATATAAAAACGCTGATGAAGGCGTATCTGAATTCGGCATGATCAGCGAGGAGTTCAACATTGAAAAGGCCCCCTCCTGCACCGACTATGTGGTGTGCAAAGATGGTATCGCAGTCATCGTCCACAAAGACAACCCGCTCGACAATATCACGATGGAACAGCTAAAAAACATCTATGACGCCGAAGCTGAGTCGAGCGCGATAACCAAGTGGAACGATCTTATATAATAAGTGCGATTAAAGGGGCGGGAGTCAATCTCTCCCGCCCTTTTACGCAATGTTGGTAGGATGACATGAACAAAACATTTCGGTATATAAAAGCTAGAGACGGCGTCATGCGCGCAATATTCTTGTTCTGCGCGATCTTTTCTATATTTGCGCTTGGCTGCATCTGTGTTTTCCTGTTCGCTAACGGAGTACCGTTCATAGGCAAAATCGGCCTTGGTAATTTTTTTGGTACTGTGTGGAGTGTAAACAGCGCTTCTTACGGCATTTTATCAATGGTCGTCGCGTCGCTCTATGTCACGGCGCTAGCAACGGTAATAGGTGTAGTCATCGGGCTATTCACAGCGGTTTGCCTATATAAGTTTTGCCCTAAAAAAGCTGTTCCCCCGATACGGCAGATGATAAATTTGTTGGCGGGAATCCCTTCGGTTATATACGGCCTTTTCGGTTTGATCGTTATTGTGCCGTTCCTGCGGGACAATGTCTCGCCAAACGGCGTTGGTTATGGTATATTAGCCGCGAGCCTCGTCCTGTCGGTGATGGTGCTGCCGACTATTGTCAGCGTCAGTCTTGATGCCCTTAATGCTGTTCCAAAAAATTATTACGAGGGCGCGCTTGCGCTCGGAGCGACAAAAGCGCAAAGTGTTTTCAAGGTTATGCTGCCCGCCGCAAAAAGCGGAATCCTCGCTGCTGTCGTTTTGTCTATAGGCCGAGCAATAGGCGAAACGATGGCAGTTATCATGGTGATCGGCGGTTCGCCGGTAATGCCAAAAGGTCTTTTCCAGTCTGTACGAACACTTACGGCTAATATTGCTATGGGGGCGACCGAATTTCGTGGCGACAACGAAACCGCTTTAATTGCGACAGGTGTGGTATTATTCTTCTTTACACTATTGATGAACATCAGTTTTTCATTGCTGAAAGGGGGAGAGGGACATGAAAAAAAACGCGCACAAAAGACAGATCCTTAAATATGCCACTTTGCAAATCATAACGCAAGGTATGCTTATTGTAAGCCTAGCCGCTCTCGTTGCAGTTATAATTTTTATTCTCATTCGCGGCATTCCATACATCAACATGCAGCTTTTGTTTGGAGACTATAGCAGCAAAAGTCCGACAATCAAGCCCGCCTTGGCCGGGACGTTATATTTGATCTTGATTTCGATAACGATCGCAGCGCCTATCGGAATAGGAAGCGCCATATTCTTAACTGAGTATACAAAAAGCAATAGCCGCTTGATCCGGTTCATACGGGTTGCGGTGGAAACATTGGCGGGAATTCCATCTATTGTATATGGAATCGTCGGCTATCTCGTATTCGTCGTCGCACTCGGCTTTAAGTACTCTCTGATCGGCGGCGGCATTACGCTCGCGGTCATGATACTCCCGGTCATCGTGCGTTCGACCGAGGAGAGTCTGCTTGCAGTACCGCGCTCGCTCCGGGAGGGCAGTTTCGCGCTTGGTTCGTCAAAGGTGCGGACGATTTTTTCGGTTGTACTGCCCTGTGCCACGAGCGGTATCGTCACATCTTTAATTTTAGCGATAGGGCGTGTAATTTCAGAGAGTGCCGTTTTGATTCTAACCATCGGCATGGTGGTCAATAAAATGCCGAAGAATTTTGCTTCTCCCGGAACAAGCCTTGCACTCGACGTATACTACTTCGGCTCCCACGGATACCCTGAACAAGCGGCGGCTACTGGCGTGGTGCTTCTGATCCTGGTCATATCAATAAACCTCATCGCAACCGTTATCGGTAAAATATACGGCAAGGGAGAACTTGCGGATGGATAATAAATTCAACATAACGGTACACNACTGCGATTTGTATTATAGTGACTTCCACGCACTGAAAAACGTAAACATTGATATTGAAGAACACGAAGTCACAGCCCTCATCGGACCGTCCGGNTGTGGCAAATCGACCTTTATCAAGATGCTCAACCGTATGAATGACTTGATTGAAGATTGTCATATCACTGGCGAGATCATGATNGGGGAACAAAANATATATGATAAAAGCATGGATATAAACCTTCTCCGAAAAAACGTCGGCATGGTTTTTCAAAAACCCAACCCATTNCCTATGAGTATTTACGATAATATCGCCTTTGCGCCGCGCACCTTCGGGATCAAGAAAAAAAACGAGCTTGATATTATCGTAGAGCGTTCGTTAAAACAAGCGGGGTTGTGGAATGAAGCGAGGGATCGTCTCCGTAAAAGCGCAATGGGGCTGTCAGGCGGTCAACAGCAACGGCTGTGCATCGCCCGCGCTCTCGCAGCCGACCCAAAAATACTGTTGATGGATGAACCGACTAGTGCGCTCGACCCGATCTCGACCGGAAAAATCGAGGACTTGATGAGCGATCTGAAAGAAACCTATACGATTGTCATCGTTACCCACAACATGCAGCAGGCTACTCGAATATCAGACAAAACGGCATTTTTTCTTTTGGGCGAAATAATCGAATACAATCAAACGGTTGATGTTTTCTCAAAACCGAAAGACAAGCGCACTGAAAATTACATAACCGGGCGGTTCGGTTAAAATATTACTGTTCAGACGGCATCCAAAAACACAGGTTAGTTTCAGCCAACGCACTAGTACATTGGTGAAAACTTGTAATATTAGTCAAAACTTGTGTGCGGAGCCTTTAACCATTGCGAGTTTTTAGATACCCTCTTAACAGTTACGTTAAAATTGAAAAACCTGGGTATGCACTTGACGCCAACTGAATACTCTACACTCCCGTCATTGCGGGCTTGACCCGCAATCTCGTGAAGGATTGGTATATGAAAGAAAAC
>WRNV01000026.1 GCA_009776445.1 Oscillospiraceae bacterium
GGCCGTGTACAACGACAAAGTAGTATTTCGACTGCGTATCGCCATTCCACATGACCCAGACAAATTTCACATATAGTGTTACTTCATTTCTATAACCCACAAAAAAGAAATTGTCCGTTATCAGATAATCCTCGTGAAAGCTTTTGTCGGTATACACGTATTTTACCACTCCAGGCGTATCTATTATAGGCCTCATATTATAGAGATCATAATACAATACGTCGTCTGGTAGCCAGCAAGTGTCCTCTGTTGGGTCATTCGGGTCGTTAAGGTCCATGTTTATTGGATCGTAGCCAAAAGCCAATAAGCGTACTGAGGATACCATTGTCATCAACATGACCAGCGTCATTGCTAATACAACACACCTCTTGACAAGTCTATTCTTCACATATTTCATCTCCTAAAAAATTCTGTTTAATTCGAACCTACGCCAATTACCCTACATTACTGTGATCCTGTAATACTTGATCGACTGCCTGTTGGCTGACGTCACCATGAGATAAACATATACTTCATTAAACCAAGTAATACCCGTACCTAATCTATTAACCAACTCAACTTTGTTTGTAAATCCGAAATCGGAATAAACAGTATATGACGCGCTATCCGAAACTCTAATGTGGTCGCGATGGACTATTACACTACCAATAACACGCGGTAACGAAATCGTCACCTCATACGGATCAATTAGCGTGTTGCCATGATTGGACGGCCAGCCTCCAGGCGGAGGGTTAATAATAACGTCTTGGACAGATACAAGGTCAGTATTAAACCCGCCTGGGTCTCCCATATATGTCGGCGACTCAATCACATATTCCACATCGCTTGTTGCTCCAGTAGCAGTGACGACCGCTTGGATTTCAAACGAATAATCGACGCCAGTTTTCATCCCAGGCCCAAAGAACATGTAGTAGGATGTCTCCGCGTCGTAATAAGTAAGATCTCCTAGAGATAAATTTATCGTGACAGATGTTCCTATATCTTCAGTTTCATAGTACGTTACCTTGTAGTTGTCAGCGCCACCCGCTCCTGCGTTTTTCCACAATAAGTAAACTAGTCTCTCGCCCCTATCAGTTTCAATTATAGGTTTCAATGGGGAGATTGGCTTCCACTGCGCATACAGTATGATGTCGCCTCTTATTGTGATTTTTTCCCCAGGTTCATAGTCGTTTCCGCTGCCATCAGCTGCCGTATTCCAGCTCGCAAACTCATACCATTTCGGTGCTGTGAACTTATTGCCTTCTATTTTGTATTCATCATTGTACAATACGTTGTCTACTATATCGTCTTGTGTTCCTACATTTGCTTTGTACGTCACAGTATGCGAGTGTGGCGCCCATTGCGCATACAGTGTGACGTCGCCTCTTATTGTGATTTCTTCCCCAGGTTCATAGTCGTTTCCGCTGCCGTTGGCCGCTGTATTCCACCCGCTAAATGCGTACCCAGTTGGCGGCGCAAAATTGTTGTTCGCTACCTTGTACTCTTCATCATATGCCACGTTGACCGGTATGTCGTCTCCTATTCCTCCGTTTGATTTGTACGTCACAGTGTGCTGGTTTGGCGCCCATTGCGCATACAGTGTGACATCTCCTCTTATTGTGATTTCTTCCCCAGGTTCATAGTCGTCTCCGTTGCCGTCAGCCGCTGTGTTCCAGCCGCTAAACGCATACCCAGTTGGCGGCGTGAAACTGTTGCCAGCCACCTCGTATCTGTCATCTTTAAATACTTCTACTTCTTTGTTCGCGCTTGTACCATTATTTGCGTAATACGTCAATAAATATTTTACCGGCCCACGAATTACTGTTATGTCATAATATATTGCTATATATCCGTCCGAGTTCAGTATCACAATATATACATGATTCTCTCCCATCTTTAGTTCAACATTTTGGGCAAAATATAGGAAGTCCCCACTTGTAAATATATATCCTACACCACTTGTGGAGGATCTGACAATATCACTGCGGGTAATATCAGTCCTGCTTTCTGAAACATAAATCGTCGCCTTATATGTATCTTCAAATGTACCTTTACCCGACTCCGGATTAATCTCTTCCCCTGCAAGGCTTTTCATATATACAACATCTGGACTTGGAGGCCCATGCACTATTACGTAGTAATACTTCGATTGCGTATCCCCATTCCACATGGTCTGGACAAATTTCACCCATAGGATAATTTCATCCTCATACGCAACCGGGTATTCCGCATCTGTAATCAAATACTTTTCATCATAACTTGGGTCTGTGTAAACAAATTTCTGCGTCCCTACTATTATGGGCCTCATCTCATCGAGCACATACGCGGGTTGTCCACGTTGCAACCAACAAGTATCCTCTATTGGGTCATTTGGATCGTTGAGGTCCATGTTAATTGGGTCGTAGCTGTTAGCCCGCAGGCGTACTGGTAATGCTAGCGACATCAACATAACCAATGTCACTATAAGGGTAATAGATCTTTTGCTATATTTGCTCTTCAAAAAAATTCACTCTTCCTTTTGTTAACAGTCGTTGTTTCGCGTTACATCCTCTTCCTGTTACTTCGCCAGTATATTTCATGCCTCCTCTTTCACTCGTTATTCAATCAGTTTCAACATTTTTTTGATCACCACTCTTTCGCAATAAAATGGAACTCGTTGAGCCTATCCTGTTGACATCAGTAGTTCAACACATTAACAACATTGGCTCAATATTTAGCGCTAAATATATAAAAACTCTAGCGTATTATATATAAGAAATTGGATGCTGTCAATGTGTTCAAAAAACGTTATTATTTTTGTCCCGCAACAGGTTACATTTATTTGCTAAACAACGAGGGGCGCGGTAACATGGGTCTACCGCGCCTCTGCTTTTTCTTCTAATGTGATTTCAAGAAATCCATGCGTCTCGCGCCATCTTTGTTATCCTTCCGCTGCCACCACGCCGTTCGCCCATTCTTTTTCAAGCGCGGCCCAGTCGGGAGTTTTTGCCATCTCGACCCAGTGCTCATACTTAAACGCTTGCCCTGGCACAACATCGTTCTTATCTTCGGGGACATGTGAGTTCGTCGCCTCTTGAACCGCAATGTAATACCATGCGTCTATTGCTGCGTTATCTACCCAAGAAATCATATCATTCGCTAGTAGATCGTCTGGTGACTGCGGTATGCGTTCTAACATCCTATTTACAAGCGTCATGAATTCTGCTCTTGTTATCGGTTGATCTGGCCTGAATGTCTGTCCTGGATAGCCGTTGAACCATCCCGTTGAAGTTGCGAATTTGATATCCGCCTCCGCCCAATGTCCAGAGATATCAGTGTACGCGTTATCGATGGTGCCTTGAATCTTCATCATCCTCGCGAACCGCGCGGCTATCGCCGCAAGCTCAGCTCTCGTAATCGCGCCGTTCGGCCTGAATTTTCCATCGGAGTATCCGTTCACTATGCCCATGTTGCTCATTACTGATACAGCGTTGTTAAACCAGTTGCTCTCTTGTACATCCTGGAATGTGTTCTCCTGTTTCCAGTATTTCGATCGCGTTTCGTTCGTGAGCAGCCTAAAATATACTGTCGATACTTCAGCGCGGGTGATGTCTTTTTCGGGGCGTACCGAACTGTCTGGGTATCCGATTATATACGCGACGTGGTCGCTTATGAATGGATTCAACGGGGTATCGTCGTCCGGGATATCTGTTATCCATTGCGCGTAAAGCGTGATGCTACCGCTTATGGTAATTTCGTCGCCGACCGCGTACGCGGTCCCAGTTCCGTCAGCCGCAGTGTTCCAACCATTAAAGGTGTGCCCATCTGGCGGCGTGAATGTGTTGTCAGCCACTTTGTATTTGTCGCCGATCTTTACAGTTACAGATATATCGTTGCCCGTGCCGCCATTCGCTTTATATGTCACACTAGGCGGAGGGTTAGTGGGTGGTATCAGCGTCCACTGCGCGTAGAGTATGACGTCACCAGAAATAATGATTTCATTGCCGGGTGCGTATGCGGTCCCAGTTCCGTTAGGCGCCGTGTTCCAACCTCCAAACCTGTACCCGGTCGGTGGTGTGAATGTATTGTCTTCCACAACGTAATCGTCGCCTTCAAACACTACTACTTCTTTGTCCGCGCCTGTGCCGCCGTTTGCATTGTACGTCACTTTAAATCTAACTGGCTCACGAACAACCGTTATGTCGTAATACTTGAACATATCACCTTGCTCGTTCAGTATCACAATATATATGTGATTCTCGCCCACGACAAGATCAATCTTGTCAGTAATTTCATCAATATCAAAGTCGCTGGTGGGGTACATTAGCGCATACCCCATGCCATTGTCGGGAGTCCTTTTTATATCTGCTAGCTTGATTTGATCCTTGCTGTTTAGTACAGTGATTGTTGCTTCGTACGGATCTTTTTCCGTGCCTTCGTTACTCATTATCGGGTAAGTACTCTGTTCTGCAAGGCTATCCATGTACATGTACTCTGAAAATGTAGGTCCGTGTACAACAACAAAATAGTATTTCGACTGCGTATCGCCGTTCCACATGACCCAGACAAATTTCACATATAGTGTTACTTCATTTCTATAACCCACATAATATAAATTGTCTGTTATCAGATAATCATCCTTAAAGCTTTTGTCGGTATACACGTATTTTACCACTCCGGGTGTGTCTATTATAGGTCTCATATTATAGAGATCATAATACTCTACATCATCTGGTAGAAAGCAAGTATCCTCTGTCGGGTCATTTGGATCGTTAAGGTCCATATTAATCGGATCGTAACCCGCTGACCATAAGCGCACAGGTGACGCTAATGACATAAGCATGACCAGTATAACCGCGATCATGAGAAACCGCTTGCCAAATCTATCTTTCATCAATTCCACCTCCTAAGAAATTTTCTATTCTAGCTTGCGCCGGTTACCCTACGATACGGTGATCCGGTAATACTTGACCGCTTGCTTGTTAGCTGACGTCACCATGAGATAAACGTATATTTCATCGAACCAAGAAATACCCGAGCCTAATCTATTCATCAATATAACCTCGTTTGTAAATCCAAAATTGGAATACATAATAAACGACGCGCCATCCGCAACCTTGATGTGGTCGCGATGGACTATGACATTGTCAAGATCACGTGGCAATGCAAGCGTAACTTCATATGGATCGATTAACAAATTGCCATGATCAGGCGGCCAACCTCCAGGCGGGGGGCTGATCAGATTATCTTGGACAGACACAAGGTCAGTATTGAACCCGCCTGGGTCGCCCATATATATCGGCGTCACATGTACAGATTCCACCTCGCTTGTTGCTCCGGTAGCAGTGACGACCGCTTGGACTTCAAATGTATACTCGACGCCATTTTTCAGCCCAGGCCCAAAGAAGCTGTAGTATGATGTTGTGGCATCGTAGTAAGTAAGACCGCCAGGACCGCTAATAGGTATTTCAAGTTCGATTGCGGTTGTAATGTCCGCAGTTTCATAGTACTTTACCTTGTAGCTATCAGCGCCGCCCGCTCCCGCGTTTTTCCACAACAAGTACACTAGGCTGTCGCCCCTATCAGTCTCAATTATAGGTTTTAGCGGTGCGCCTGTCGGCGACCATATGGGTTTCAATGTCATGTCTTGGTGCGGCATCGTAAATGCATTAGGACCTCCGCTGAACATATAGTTGATTGTTTTTACATACGGCTCTTGATAGCCCCCTTCTTCTACTTTCCATCCAGATATCTCGTTCCCAGGCTCCGACGGGACCGTGTACTCCCAGCGACCGTCGGCGTCAATCGTGACTGTAATGCCGCTCAGGTCATAACCTGAAGGAGTTTCCTCTCTCTGGTTCCCTAGCGTGTCAATGAAGATCAATTTGACCACATAACCAGGTTCTCCGGTGCCAGTGATAGTCCAACCGACGGCAATTGACGCGTATTCCGATACGAGCAAAACCTCAGCGATATCGCGGGACCATCCAACTAAATCGTAACCTGTTCTTGCAAGCGGAGGGATCCCTACGTTGCCTAGAACTGTCACAGTGTCTCCGGCTCTATATGGGCTACTTGGATCTACCGGAGGGGCACCGCTTGTCGCGTCGTCGTCACTGTAGGTAACTTCAACTAATCCCGCATCCCATAGTAGCGGATATACTGTCTCAGTGGTTCTCGCGTCGTAATCGCTTAAGTCAACCGGGAAGGCCCCGCCATCCGGTCTGAAATACAGCCTAGCTTCGTTGTCGATCGGCTTACCGGAAGTCCAACTTTGTATCCGTACATTCGTCAGTGTCAGTTCAATTTCCGCTCCCCCAGATGTGCTAAACAACGATGGACTAAACACTTCGTTGTCCAAGATAACATAAGGTACCGTAGTCATTCCTTGAATGGTTACGCTTGGTGCCGCGACGCCGTTCACTTTCACCGTCGCTGGTGTGGGTGTAAACAACAATCCAACCGACGGCGGAAAGGCGATCTTCACTGCGTCGTACCCGGTAAGATCGGCGGGCATCGTGAAACTGACCGTGTACTGGACATCACCATTTTCAACAAAAGTATTTGGGTTTGCGGTCATATTGAAATCAAATACTGTCAGCCCGGTGCTTGCTTTGTTTACGGCATCGGCAGGCAGCACCAGCAAAAACGTCGCCGCAATAGCGACGCTTAAGGCAAGTGCCGCAGCCCGCCTCCATTTTGATATATTACGTTTTTGTTTCATACGTATTCCTTCTTTCTTCTCTTTTTGAGTTAATTTATCATGTTTTTGTCCATTTTTACGTATACCGCTCTGTAACGCCATACATTATAGTACAATTTGCTACAAAACACAAGGACAATATATGATATCCACGATAATATTACACTAACAACGTCACATATTTGTTACAACTCTTATATATCTATAAGCGAGTTCGAATATGCTTGGAACGTTTGGCGCGACCTATATAAGTAAACGTGAGCCGCTCCCATTCAAATGAGTAAAAAATACACGTTATCACTAATGTTTGATCGGAATATGACGATTAATAGATTAGGTTCGATTGGGCGACATGCTTAACGTGGAAGCATGAGCGCTTTGGCGTGATTCTAATTGACATCTATTTTATATTGAGGGATTGAAAATGAAAAATTTGAAGGTATCCGCAAAATTGTTGCTCAGCTTTGTTATCGTGATAGTATTCTGCGTGATTGTCGGAGGCGTAGGTATTATAGGCATGGGGCAAATCAACGGCAGCATGGACAACATGTATAACAACCAGACGCTTCCTTTGGAAGATATTATCAACTCGGTCGAGTACATTCAGCGTCTCCGTGTCCTGTTGCGCAACGCCGTGATTTTTACTGGGGACGAGGAACAGATAGCGCTGGCGAAGTCGGACGTACAGTCAGGGATCGAATCATTTTTGGACCATATGGACAAGTATGGAAAAACGATCAGCAACCCATTGGCGCGTCAATTGTTTGACGATACGATAAATCTGTTTGACAGCAAGTTCGCGCCAGGTTTGAACGCGATTATAGCCGAGGCGGAAAATGGCACTGATCAACTCGAATTGGTTGGAATGATGTCGGAATTGTCGCCCACTACCGACTCTGTGAGGGACAACACGTTGGAGTTGATGCGCATTAAGATGAGCGACGCCGAAGAAGCGAACGCAACCTCTGGCGTCTTGTATAACACTCTGCTTGTCGTAATTATTATTGCCATCGCTATCACAGTCGTCGTTTCAATTCTTTTAGCTGTGTACATTTCCAGTCTGTTAAGCAAGCCTTTGCTTCTGCTCTCTTCTTTTATGAAGAAAGCAGGTTCTACAGGCGATATTTCCCTAACTCCACAAGATGTTGAAGTTGTAGAGAAATTTTCCGGTGTTGAAGACGAGATCGGGCAGACCATTAGCGGCAGCGTCTCTTTTGTTAACCATGTCACGAAGATCGCTAAAGAGTTGGAATTCATCGCGGAGGGGGATCTGTCCCGCGATGCTAGTTTGCTATCCGAGTCAGATGTGATGGGCAAGTCCCTGTCGCAAATGCTAGACAATCTCAACAGTATGTTCTCGGATATCCAAATATCAACCGGTCAGGTGTCCTCCGGCGCAAAACAGATCGCCGACGGAGCGCAATCGCTCGCGCAAGGCTCGACCGAGCAAGCGTCGGCTGTCGAGCAGCTTTCGGCTTCCATTTCTGAAATAGCCGAAAAGACCCGTCAAAACGCCAGCATCGCCAGAGAAGCATCCGAACTGTCGACGGAGATCAGAACCAGCGCCGAAATGGGCAATTCGCAGATGGATCAGATGATGCAAGCCGTGAGGGACATCAACGAAGCTAGCGGCCAGATCAGCAAAGTCATCAAAGTCATCGATGATATCGCATTCCAGACAAATATCCTGGCTCTCAACGCGGCTGTTGAAGCGGCTCGTGCGGGACAGCATGGCAAAGGGTTCGCGGTAGTTGCCGAAGAGGTCCGTAACCTTGCGGCTAAGAGCGCGGAAGCAGCCAAAGATACTGGAGGGCTAATTGAGGCGTCCATTGAAAAGGCTGACCTAGGTCTCGACATCGCCAATAAGACATCCGCTTCACTCAAGCAGATCGTTGAAGGTATTAACAGAAGCGCTGATATAGTTACGCAAATCGCGCAGTCGTCTGAGGAGCAATCTGCGGGGATCGCACAGATCAATGTTGGAATCGACCAGGTAGCGCAGGTCGTTCAGCAAAATAGCGCGACCGCCGAGCAGAGCGCCGCCGCGTCAGAAGAGATGAGTAGCCAGTCCAGCCTACTCCAAGAGCTGAGTTCTCAATTCAGGCTTAAAGACGGCGGGGTAGAAGTAGGAAGTGGCCGGAGGTTAATGAAACCCCAGTCGGCACAGTATAGAATAATGGAACATACTAACGTCATGCCGCTGGAAAGAGAAGAGAAATTTGGGAAGTACTGACGCCTGACGTGACTCCTCCAAAAAAGCAGAATATATAATATAAAGCCCGACGGCGTATAATTCAAAGCCGTCGGGCTTTTACAATCTCCATAAAAACCCAGTTATTTTTCGCCTTAACTCCCGTCAGCTAACCGCTAGATACAAGATTCTAAATACTAGCCACTAACTACAAAATACTAAATACTAAATACTAAATACTAAATACTAAATACTAGTCACTAACTTCTAACTACTAAATACTAAATACTAAATACTAAGCGCGCTTCGACTTTCAAATTTTGGGTTGCGACAGCGCTCACCCAAACACCCATCCTTTTTTCTCTTCAGCGTTCCAATTACTGCAAGCCCTGACAGGAAGACCGTCTCAGTAGCTAAAATCATCACTGGCATAAACCATGTCCCTCCGTCGATACCCATAGGCGGCGGAGCTTCCTTGGTGTTCACAAAACCAAAGGTCCTGTCCTCATCGCCCATCATCATCAACCCGGTAGTGTTGCCCTTTTTTTCAGTGTTACCATTGCTGTCCATATAGCTGGCGAGATAACCGGGTGCCTTTGTTTCCTCGACAAGTATCATGAGATCGCGCTCAATGTCTTTTATTGTGATCTTCTGCCCGTGCGAAAGGAAGAAAGTCAACCTGTTGTCCTCGTCCAGCAAAAGCTCTACGTACGCAGGAATTGTAGCGCCGGAACCGGATAGCGCGCCACTGTCGACTTTAAACGGCATCCCCGGGTAAAGGCCGACGGCGCCGGTAGGATCCAATAAAAGCACAGAGAATTTGAATGATAATGCTGTGTCTGGCGAGAAGCCTCCAACCGTTTTTGTGACTGTGACGCTTACCCCTGCGGGTTCGTAGAATGGTTCGTAGAATAAAAAGATGTCAGTGTCTGATGTCACGTTTGTGATCGAGATAGGGGGCTTCTTGATTGGAGCGTTGGCTGACCCCTGTGTCCATTCGTCTATGAATTTGTATTTGTTATCTATCATTGGCGGAATTTCGTTTTGATTCAACGTAAAGTTTGTGCCCTTGTTCACAGTCTTCGTATCCGTCGTTCGGATAGGCAGTCCGGTATCCTTATCCAAATAATGTATCTTGATGTCAACCGCCTTCTTCTCATAAACAAGGTAGATAGGCGTACCCGCTATGACTTGCTGCATTGTAAGNGCCTGTACCGGAAAACTGTCAGTCCGNTCTGNTCCCGACGCGCCGACTCTCCAACGTTTGTATTCATATCCCGCTATGGTCTGAATATGCGAGTTTGTCAGTGTGAAACCGTTGCCTATCGTCACTTCGTAGACATTTGGGTTCGGGTTGCCGATTAAAGCTCCGTTGGTATCGATGTGATATACCTTAACTTTACGCTCTATCGCACCGGCGTTTATCCATACACCTGGAACATCTCTGATAGTATCGTATCCAGCAGGGTTGAGTCCTTCGTCAAACTGTCCTTTCCCCCCTAAAGTATTGATTCCACTTACATATATGCCCTCCGCCTTTGTACGGAAATAAAACCTTATGGCAATGCTTTTCAAGGGTTCGTAGAGCTGTGTTGTCGAAGTATAATTGAGCTCTTTCATATCCCCGTAACTAGGCGCGAACAGGATGTCATGTGTCCTGGTTCCCGCCATTACCGCCGTTGGCTGTGTCAGATAAGTCTTGCTGGAATGATCATTTCCCAAATCCGGAACAAGTGAAAGCGCCCANATTATTTGTAANCCNTTTGACGCAGTTTGATTGTCAGCCAGTGTTTTTTGCATACGGTCNCGCAAATCCGACTCGTTATAGTTATTATTCGGGCCAAATCGCTTGCCCACATAAAACCCATCTTTCAATAACAGATAGACGGCATTTACCGCGTTGGCGCCGTTTCCAACTGTTTGTCTCTTAACGACATACCATTTCCGGTTTTGAATCATAATTTCGTCGCCTCTGTTTGCAGTCGCCAGATCTTTGATATTACTGAGGGCGACCGCTTTTGGCGAGATTCCCATAGGTAACCTCATACCGGCGTTTTGATCCTTTACCGTCTGCCCATCAGCAAGTTCGATAACCTCGGAGTAAGCCGGATACCCACTTTTCGTCCAGTCAATGGCAATTTTGCTCTCGTTAGTCTTAAATACTGGCGGCAGGTAATTGATGCCCTCGACGGACTCCCCTATTACCCCAAGGACATAATTGCCAGGCTCAAGGTCTGTGAATATGTATCTCCCGTTTGAGTCTGTCTTGGTAACAGCTATGTCGGATGAAAGGTCTCCCGCTTGATACAGCCTTACGGGATAGCCAATGAGTGGAAGCTCATTGCCGTTATACAAGCCGTCCCAATCCGTATCGAGTTCCCCGTTGCCGTCCACCCAAAAGAATCCTGAAATCGAATTTGAAACCGTCGTTGCAACACCTCCAGTTCCTCCCGCCGCGTTGGACTCTTCCTCCGCGTTTGGCTCGTTGGCTTCACCCGGTTCGTTCGCTTCTCCTAATTCATTTGTTTCCCCCGGTTCGCTCGTTTCTCCAAGTTCCTTCGCTTCTCCCGGTAACACCGTGATTACAGCGGTCGGTGTCACGCCTGCGAAATCATAATTATCGAATTGCGCCGTGAGCGTGTATACCCCCGGTTTGTCTCCGTCGTATTCGCCTTCCCACGTCACATCTATGATTACTATTTCTGTGGTTTCTTCTGAGTTTTCAATTGCGGTGTCTTGAGTGGTTTCAATTGTGGTTCCGATTTCGACGTCACTTATTTTTTCGTCTTTGATATCGTTTGTGATGTCTTGCGCCCCAACTTTAGCTATTGCTCGCAGTTGCTTTGGCAATCCCAGTTCTTCAAGGGCAGTTCCAAGTTCTGCTTGAATTTCATACACTTGGTCATCCTTCTCGAAGTCTAGAATCGTACCGCCGGTCGCGTCGAACTCCGGGCTTGCCATAGTGCTACCTGTAATTATCAGTATCTGCATAAGTAGCATAACAAAAACCAGTGTGCCAGACATTATTGCGTTGAAACCTTTTATTTTTTTTGTTATATGCTGCATGTTGTCCACCTCCATAGTATTTTCATATTTTACAAAACTACAGCTTTACTCACTCACCCCCTATGCGTTTATTGGCCGATCAATTTTTCATCAGTAAAATACGGATACAAAACTAGCAAAAGGCAAAACTACTAGCCGTAAGTTACTGTCATATCGCGGAAGCGCTGCGCGCGGCGCATCCTCTTAAGGGCATAGAACATAGGGCGGTTTTATTTTGCCCGTGGGCGCGCAAGCCCGTTGGGTCGTGGAGCGGAGCTCCACGTTGGTTAGTGTGTCGCAGGACGACAACATATGTTATTTTCATTTTAGCTACAGGAAATGCAATAAACTACACCCTTTTGGGTAAATATATGACTAAAAATAAAAAACTTCCGGATCTGATAAAACAGATCTGGAAGTTTTTTGTTATAATCCAATGAGGTGATAGGTGTACAGTTTATGCGCGTATCTAATTTCGGATCAAAGGTAGTCCGGCTTTTAGCTAATGTTAATCGTAAACCAAAATGTACTGCGTTTCCCGAGTTCTGATGTGACGCCATAGGTTCCTTCGTGCAACTCAATAATTTTCTTGACGATAGATAATCCCAACCCCGTACCGGTTATGGCGCGCTTGTGCTTTTTATTGCTCTTGTAATATCTATCCCATATAAATGGCAAATCATCCTCTGCTATTCCATCGCCACTGTCGATCACTTCAATTTTTGCAAATCCATTCGAAACGTTCTGCCGGATGACAACATTTTTAATTTCACCACTATAATGGATAGCGTTGATTAGAAGGTTATAAAACGCCTGCATGATTTTACCTTCATCAGCATTTACAAAAATGTCGTCTCCATGTTCAAAACACAGAGTATAGCCATCACTCTTTACAAGTTCCGAAATTCTATCAATGGTTGAGCTAATGCTTTCAGTCAAGTTATAGACAGATTTTGTAAGCACCATTGTTCCCATTTCAAATTGCGACACATCCAGCACATCATTTACAAGTGATGTGAGCCGCTGGGTTTCATCCATAATGATCTGTGTCTGCTCTTTTGTTATTTCATCCGGAAAGTCGTGCATCATTTCAGCATAACTATAAATAAGCGCAAGCGGGGTACGAAGGTCGTGCGACACATTAGCCATCAGTTCCCGCCGCAGAGTTTCTACCTTTGAAAGCTCTGTCGCGGCAGTGTTTAGAGTGTCGGAAAGCTCCTTGACTTCCAGAAAATCCCTGCCGTCAAAATGTGTGTCATAATTACCGGAAGCGAGCAGTTTCGCGCTGCTATTAATTTTTTCAATCGGCTTTGAGACGCGCCATGATATGATCAACGCGATAATAATTGAAAGCAACAGCATTATTCCAGTTATGATGTAAAGCTGCATACGCAAAGTGGACACCGTTGCGTCCACTGGGGAAATCAACGCGTAAAAAGTCAATGAAACGTTTCTCCCATCACTCAGAGTAAACGTTTCCGTTTGCGTAATGGATTCGGGACCGCGCCTGCCGCGACCTTCCTGTTCGGGTCTTAAGGGCATATTAAATTCCTGTGAAGTCATAACGATTATCTCTTTATTACGTGCCAAGTCGTCCAAAATCTCTTGCAAGTCCGGGCTGTTGATATTTTTCCCCACGAGTGTGACGGCTTTTTGAAGTTCTTCTTTGCGGATATATTTATACATATCCGTTAACAAAACTGTTTGAAAGAACCATAAAACGAGAAGCAGCAAGGCGCAAAATCCAAGTTGAAACGTAAAAATACGCCACTTTAATTTGAGTTTATCCATCGAATCTATACCCCAATCCACGCAGTGTCGTGATAAAATGGGCATAAGGGCCAAGTGATTTCCTAAGCAATTTCATATGCGTGTCCAATGTCCTGTCATCACCATAATAATCAAATCCCCAAACCTCCGACAGTATTTTTTCGCGTGGTATAGCAATATTCTTGTTGCGGATTAGGAAAAACAGTAGATCATATTCTTTTGGAGCCATGCTTGCCTGAACGCCGTCGATAAATACTTTGTAAGCGGTTAAATCGGCAGTAAACCCGTCTTTTTCAAAGACAATGTGACCAGCCTCATCTTTTCTCGCGTTCGTGTTTTTCGACATCCGACGCAGTATTGCGTTTATCCTAAGCATTACCTCCTTTGAGGAAAAGGGCTTGACGACATAGTCGTCCACGCCCAGTTCAAAACCAAGAACCTTGTCATATTCTTCGCCTTTAGCCGAGAGCATAAGAACCGGAGTATCTTGGGACTTGCGAATTTCCTTTACCGCCGAAAACCCGTTAAGTTCCGGCATCATTATATCCATGATAATAATGTCGAAGGATTCCTTATTGCATATTTTCACCGCCTCCATACCGTCGCCAGCTTCCAGCACCTCATGCCCTTCAAATTGAGCGTATCGCTTAATTACCGCACGGAGGCCAGGTTCATCGTCGCAAATCAATATTCTAGCCATATTATCTCACCTTAAAATTGCGTCTTTCTTTGGTTTCGCGATGAATACAAGCGCGCCAACCAGTACTATTATAAGCGCGATAACAAGAACAAATTTTTCCACATCCGATCCTGATTGCGCCGATGTTCCCGATGGATTGCCCATTCCGTTACCCCCCGGCATATTCCATTGCAGCGGATTTCCGTCATCAACGTCGTTGCCTCCAGGGAAAGTGTTTTGTCTGCCTCCGTCAGGGAACCCGCCTTGACCTCTATTTCCACCGGGCATTCTGTTTTGCGTATTTGCAAACATTTCGATCTGTTCTTCAGTCAATCCGAGTTCAATAAGCGCTTCCTTTACCTCGTCTGTCATGTCACCGCCCGCGTCCCGTAAAATTTGCATAGCCTGCTGCATTAGCTCCATATCAAACATACCGCCACCAAGCCAGCCGCCCTGTCTATCGGGCTGTCTGTCTTGCCATCCAGGTTGCTGTTCATCCGACAATGATGGCACATCATCATCCTGTCCATTAAATCGTTCGCCCTGCCAGTCCTGACGTCCGCCTTGTCCCATACCGCCGCCGCCCATCATAGAGCCGAGCGCTGATATGTTTACGTCTGAAGCGTCTATTAGGGGCGCGCTATCAGCGCTTTGACCGCTTGTGGTTGACGGGATCGTCCCATCAAGCTGACCTTTGATGCTTTCCGCCCGAAGACGCCCAAGTTCGATAAGCTGCGGCAATGCTGTTTCATATTGTTCATATGTGTAAAAAACGTTAACATCGTTTTTTACATAATCATTGATTTTCGCATCCAACTCATGGATGGTATTTTCATATGATCCGCTCTCAAAATAACCCTCAACAATCTGTCGCAGATAGCTATGATATCTTTCGAGATATTCGTCCACTTCCAACATCTTGTTCAGTAGCGGCCTGTCCTCCATACTCACACCGCTGACAGGCGTGTCTATGGGGTAATTTACGACGCTCGAAGCGTTTCCTGATTGAAATCTGCCGAAAGCAAGGCCGTAGTCCCACGGCAATATGGTCATTTTACCGTCATTTTCATAAATATAATAATTTTGCGCCATGTTTGATGTATAGCTGTCGAGATTTACAACGACGGTATGCGCCGCAAAATATCGTAGAATCTCGTCAACGTCGAAGTATTTTTCCAAATCTGTCCCGGCGTTCAGATTCTCAATAGCCGTGATGACACGTTGCTTGTCCTTGTCTGAAGCGGTTCCGAACACAGCATTATCAAAAATCGCGCTATAATCCGCCGGGTCATCACTAATATAGGCAAGCGACCCGCCGCCGCGCCCGCCACCGAATCCACCCATACCCATACCCATACCCATATCCATATCCCTGCCGCCGCCTTGTGAAAAATCAGGCCGTGCGCCGCCGCCCGCTGATTGCTGATCATCATTGTTGCCGTCGCTTTGCCGTCTGCCGGGAAAGGTATTAGCGACATCCTGCCAGTCGTCTTCGAAATCGCCCCGCATTCCCATACCGATTTTGACACTGTAAAGCTCTCCTGCGGATGTACTATAAACCCTATCTACAAATGCTTTATCATATCGTTCCAACGCAAGGCAAAAACCATAATCTTCACCATTGACAGCAACACTTGCATAATTTGTAAGCGGTGTGTCCACACCGATGAAATTCATGATTTCATATGAGAGATAATCCTTCATATATGTGGCGTCGCCCATCATATTGTTGATACAGAAAGTATCCAGCCCATAATAAGTTTGTCCCTTGACATATTTATTAAACTTGAATTGCAGACTATACCTTACTTCATCCGATCTCATCGATTGCGAGAGGCTGGAGTTGCCTTTTGTTCGTATGCCGACCGCACTAAATCTTTCGCCATTGATAATCAAGTCGGCGGAAATCCATTCTTTCGCTTGGGCGTTGTCGAGAAGGTTCCGCCAGTCGCCTTGATCTACCCGAATATCAAGCGAAATAATCTTGTCGCCGAAGAGCTTTTTTTCGTATTCAGTTGTTTTTGTCGTATCAAACGTATTCGCGGCGTAAACGATAAGCCCGCAAAACAGAAGGCAGACGCATACCATCAGCACAACGACGCGTGTTATATGCTTACTGGCTATCATTTTAAGTCTCCTTTCCCAAAATATCAACTACATATAGTAATCGCCGTTATAGGAAACAAGTGTAGCGTTGGACACACCCGGAATGCCTGTAAGCGCATTGATAAACTGTGACGACGAATCCTTTAGTCTGACTTCGACGGTCAGTTCCACACTGTCTTTAGATACGCTCTTGGCTTTGATAACATGCTTTTTAGTTTGCCCGTTTAGCATAGATAGAGATTGCGCTTCAGCTTGTTCACCTTCGCAGCTAACTATAACAACATAGGGCGTGTCATGAGTTTTACGGTTGACGAATATAAACAGGATAAGCCCAATAACGACAGAGCCAATAATTGCCATCGGGATAAGTCCTGCACCCACAACAATGCCTATCGTTATTGACCAGAACAGATATACAAGGTCGAGTGGTTCCTTAACTACTGTTCTGAACCGGACGATCGATAACGCGCCAACCATGCCGAGAGACGCTATCAAATTCGTGGATACAGTCAGGATTACGAGAGTTGTAATCATACCCATCGCAATTAACGAAATGCCAAATGATGATGAGTGCGCTACACCTTTAAAAGTTTTGGCGTAAACGAAAAATATGAACAGGCCGAGAGCAAACGATATGAGTAACGCCACCAGAATGTCTGGAATGGAAAAGGATGCCGCTTTATCCAAAAAGCTAAAGTCTAAGATTTGTTCGAACATGGTTGATTCCTCCTGATTATTATTGAACGCAAAACTGTGCGTTTAAGGGGTTATTTAAGGAATTTATACGAGCCTTGCAACAACATATTTGGAAAACTCGGTTTCATTGCACCATCTAATGTGCGCAATGTCCCTGATGATATCCGGTATGAAGCCGTCATACTTGATTTCCATTACTATTGAACTGGCTGCTGGAATAGTAGGCAGTGCCGATGTTAGGAAACCCGCGACGCTGTTTGATGTTCTGATATCACTGTCAAAAGTAACTCTTACATTGCCCGCTCGGTATACATAGGCTTCACGGCGGTAATCAACAATGCTTCTTGGACGCAAGTTCTGATAATGGATTTTCGTGTAGAATTCCATAAGCAATGGCTTATCCGGGTCTTTCAAGACATCATAGCGGCCAGCAAGCAGGGAGACGCATTGTTCAGCTGTAATTTCTACGCTTTCTTTGTAGCACAATCGATTTGCCTTGCTTTTACGTTCTAGTCGGATAAGCGACGTATCGCCATCGTAGTACCGTAACCTGAACTTTTCTCGTCTGCTAAGGCCAGACAATTTTTCAACAACCGCTTTGTCCATGTAGTTATCAAAGTACAGGCTACGGATCATATATCCGCCATCCGCCCCGGCATGTTCATCCAGCTTTGCTACTGTACGTAGCCGCGCGCGCAACTGAGCGTAGTCCGAGGTGTTGATATAATACTTCAACTCGTATCTGCCACCCATATCCACACTCCTTTCAATATTTGCCTTTGGTACATGCTACACTGAGAAACTGAACTCTTATTGTTGCCTGTCTGAACTTTGTCTGAACTTTTTATAATCAAAACTACAAAAGCCTGTTTTCCGCTATAAAATGTAATAAATCACACCTTGTTGTGGTAAATATATGTCCTGAATAAAAAACTTCCAGATCTGATAAAACAGACCTGGTCGTTTTGGGCTATGTGATTGATGTACAGTTTGTGCGCGTATCTTATTTCGGATCAAACGAATTATTTTCGAAAGTATTTGATGGATCGAATTTAATATCTTCCTGCTCAATCAACTTGCTTGCCACGTTGTCAGCAAATTTGGTGTTCTTAATTTCAACATTTTCCGATTGCGATATTGAGAACATTGGGCTTGGAGAAAAATCGCAGGAGTTGCGCAGAAATTCGCAAGAATCAATTGTAAAACCGGATGTATTCCCTACTTCAACCATAATGAACCCCTCATTATCTCTGAAAACACAGTTTTCAAACATAATGTCCGCGCAAGAATATACGGTCATAATGCCATATGTGCATTCATATATGCTCGAATCTGTAACTTTCATATCCGTAACATGCTCTAAACCCAGCCCGTACGTACCGCAACCATACATAGCTGTATTGTTGATTCGGATCCCTGAGCTGTTTTCAAACGAAAAGACGCCGCCCGAACAATAACCACCCTCCGTATGCCCGGCTTTTATGTTGTCAAAGCTGATATTCGAGCAGCCTTGAAAATTCATAACAAAGGCATATCGCGGCTCTATGACGATTTCACTATGATTGTCGCCAACGCCTTGAATTGTCAAGTTATGTATTCCGGTAAGCACAAGTTCCGGGCCGTCAAATATTTCCTGCAAAGCCACTGAAGGATTGTTAATATAGCTTGGACTCACTTTAGTCAGGTTATACACTCCTTCTTGTAACAGTATTCTCCTGTTAGAGCCTAACGCGGCGACTAACTCTTCAGCCGAGCTGACTGTTACCTCAGTGATTTCCTGCGGGATCGATTCCCCTATGTACACGCTGTTTGTGGGGCCGTCCCATTCAACGGTCTTCCCCAGCGCTTCACTGACCGCACGGACTGGTAAAAAGGTCGTCCCGTTATAGATAAATGGCTCGACGATTTCCCCTGTAGCGTCTTTTGGTATTATGATTTCGCCATCGACATAAATCTTTATATCCCTATACGCTACGTCAATTTTTTGGCTAAGATTTTTAGCAAGCGCTGGCGCACCCAAAACTATTGTCACTAACAATATAGCCACAATCCCGAAAACAACTCTCTTTGACTTTTTCATTTTTTAACACCTCCATATATTTGTTATGTTATTGTAAACAAGCATTGCATCAATGATGTAACTTTATAGTCAGATAATTACTCGTGAAATATATTTTTTGGGGAATACAAACGAAAAACTATTGTAATTCTATGGGTTTTGGATTTCCAACACCATGATGCTCCGGTCGATCCTTTGCTTAACTCTTGACAAAATTGAAATAAATCATTATATTGAGTAATTAGTAAAGTGTATTGAGTAAAATGGAATTTATGTTTCACGCTTTTTCAGGAGATTTCTTATGTTTAAAAGGATATTGGTTTCACAACTTACGGAAAGATTGAACGAGCCCCGCCGGTTTATTCAGATCGTAGTCGGACCGAGGCAAACGGGAAAAACAACCGCTGTTTTACAAGCGCTTGAAGAACTAAATATACAACAGCATTTTGTCAGTGCCGATGACCCGAACCTTGTTTCAACCGAATGGCTGCGCAATGAATGGGAACAAGCGCGCGCCCTCGCCAAAACCAGAGAAGCCGTCCTTGTTGTTGACGAGATTCAAAAAATAAAAAATTGGTCATCTATCGTTAAGTTGCTATGGGACGAGGATAACAGATTGTTTTCAAAGTTGAAAGTGATCCTTACAGGCTCGTCTTCTCTTCTGCTGCAAAAAGGTCTTGCGGAGTCTTTGATGGGCAGATTTGAGATCCTCTATTCCCCCCATTGGAGTTATATGGAATGCAAAGAGGCATTCGGGTACAGCCTCGACGATTTTTTATTTTTTGGAGGCTATCCCGGCGCCGCTGTGCTGATTAAGGATGAAACCCGCTGGGCACGATATATGGGATCATCCATTGTGGAGCCAACCATTTCGCAGGACATCCTTCAGATGGAAGAGATTCGAAAACCCGCGCTGCTACGCTCTCTCTTTATACTTGGTTGCGGTTACAGTGCACAGGAGCTGTCTTTTACCAAGATGCTCGGTCAGCTTCAGGACGCAGGAAACACGGTAACGCTGGCGCATTATCTTGAACTTCTCGGCAAGGCAAATATGCTAACCGGTTTACAGAATTTTTCCGGCAGTCAGATCCGAACCCGAAAAAGTTCTCCAAGGTTTATGGTGTTCGATACATCACTGATGACATATGCAGACGGCGCGAACAAGCAGCGCTTGCTTGACAGCGCGGCTGATAAAGGCAGGCTTGTTGAAAGCGCGGTGGGTGCGTACCTGCTTGCCAGAGGAAAAGAGGAAGGGTTTGAAGTGTATTGGTGGCGCGACCGCAGTAATGAGGTTGATTTCATCATAAAAAAAGGAAGCCATCTGACAGCGATAGAGGTAAAGAGCGGCAGAGTCAAAAATGTCGGCGGAAGCCTTGTTTTCAAAAAGCTCTATCCCGAAGCGCTTTCCCTCATAGTCGGTAGTGCGAACCTCAGTTTAGAGGATTTCCTGTTAGGGAGAAAACCGCTGTTTATATAATGAAGAAATACTGGAAAAAGTTGGTAAGAGGAATCCTTCGTAGATGCTTGACACAGCCACTTTAATATCGTATTATACAATTGTTGGACAGAGGTGTCCCGAAGTCGCTTACCGCTGGCGAAGCGAAATTAGCGGTTTGATCGGATACGCTTACCGTTGGCGTGACAAGTAGACGGTTCGATTGAATACGCCTACCGCATGGCGTGACAAATGCGCGGTTCGAAGAATTGCCCCCTTGCTAGTAATCTTTCCATTCTAGATTCAATACTCGATGAGGGCTATCTTAGTGCATCGGATATGGAATTTTAAATGACACTAGCGAATATCTTCATGGATATACATTGCTAATGAATACAAAAGCTAAGCCCGCGACAAAAAATTTGTGTCGCGGGCTTGACTTATGGGTGGCGGAAGAGGTGGGATTCGAACCCACGGAACCTTTCAGTTCACCGCATTTCGAGTGCGGCTCGTTATGACCACTTCGATACTCTTCCTTATTTCTTTTTATTGCAAGACTATAATCCTTTTCACCACACCTTGCAATTGATACAATACATGATTATAATGTGTTTGTCAATAAGAAGCAAAAACGTAGAGTTACTGTTCACGAGGTAATTTAATTGTTCAGAGGATATCCAAAAAAACCGCAATGGCTAGAGGCGTGATGAAAACAGGCGGAACATTAAGAGAAATCAACATAAAGTCAGATATGCCTACAGTGGACGACGCGATACGCAGGGTCACTTATCACGTCAAAAATGCCGGGGTACTTGGTATATCCGCGATAAAAATCATCCATGGTTATGGCTCAACAGGTAAAGGTGGCGCGATACGTACCGAGACAAGGAAATACCTGGACAGGATAAAAAAAGGCGGTCAAATAAAAGGTTTCATTAACGGTGAGGATTTTTCCCTTTTTGACAAAGCCACCAGGGAAGCGTTCCTTGTTTGCGACGCGTTGCGGCGCGACAGCGATATTGAGCGGCACAATAATGGGATAACTATTGTCATCGTGTAGTTACTACAGGTCATGTAGGTCGATAATAATATGAAAGCTATAGTAGCGGTATGTAACGATTTTGGCATCGGCAAGGATGGCGCGCAGACTATCGTGATACCCGAGGATAGGCGTCGCTTCAAAACGTTAACATGTGGCGGCGTTTTGATCGCTGGTAGGAAAACATTTGAAGCGCTCCAAGGCCCACTGCCTGGACGCTCGCATATTGTCCTCACGCGAAACCATAATTATGCTCCTCAAGGCGCCACTGTCGCGCACTATGTAGCAGATGTCCTTGAGGCAATAGAACACGTCAGCCCCGACAAGGTCTTTGTGATCGGCGGAGGCGATATTTACAGGTTGTTTCTACCGCTATGCGATTGCGCATATGTGACGAAAATTGACGCGGCGCCCCCCTCAGACACGTTCTTTCCAGATTTGGACAACATGTCCGACTGGTCGGTCGAGAGCCGCGAATCTAAGCTTTGGTATACAGACAAGGGTATAACAATCCGTTATTCTTTTGATTTATATAAAAATAACGCAACAATTGCAAAATAACGATTTGGAGGTTTAAAATGAATGAATTGTTTGTAAGGGGCGCTTCGCTGCCGGAGGCGTACCACAACGCGCTTGAGTCTCTCCACAAAAACTACGACGAACTACCTTGTCCGGACTACAACACCTTTCAAAAGGAAGCGTCGATGACTTTTGTCGTGGAAAACCCGCTTATGGAACCGATGATTAGCAAGCTGTTTATCGGGGATCCGCGCTCGCTTGAGCAATATAGGCAAGAAATCCTTGACGGGATACTTGATTTCGAGGTCGATCACGGCAAATGGGACTACACATACCACCTTCGCATGGAAAAGCAAATCCCATGGGTGATAAACGAATTAAGGCGAAGCAATGAATCAAGAAGGGCTGTCGTCCTGGTTCGTAGCGAATACGACATGTCCACGGACTCGCCGGCATGTCTACAGCACTTGCAGTTCCTCATACGTGGAGACGCGCTGCATTGCAAGGTTCTATTCCGCTCAAACGACGCCACTAAGGCCACCTTTATGAATGCTTTCGCGCTAATTATGCTTCAAAAAAAGATAGCCGACATACTTGGCGTCTCAGTAGGCAGCTACACCCACAGAGCCAATAGTTTTCACGTATATAAGCGCGATTATGATATGTTTGACGGATATGTGCGAAGGATTAATTCCGGCGGCGAACTGACTTATTTTTTCAAGGGGGATTGGGACGAACTTATGGAGGAAGCTAAACCGGAGATCACAAGGATGATTGATGAGTTAAGGGCAAGATAAGATGGAGTTTGAATTTTGCGTCCCATGCCTTTTTGGGCTCGAGGGGCTTTGCGCGGACGAATTGAAGCGACTGAATCTGCATAACGTCCGAACCGAAAACGGGCGCGTACTGTTCTCCGGCGGCGCTGGAGACATCGCGAAGGCGAACATCAACTTGCGCACCGGGGAACGCGTATTGCTCGTAGCAGGAGGAACGCGCGCCGACAGCTTTGACGAACTGTTCGAAGGGGTTCGCGCCATGCCGTGGGAACGATATATCCCGGTTGATGGCGCGTTTCCCGTCAAGGGTCACTCGCTTGGGTCGAAGCTGCATTCCGTACCCGACTGCCAGCGTATCATCAAAAAGGCTGCCGTCGAACGCCTAAAATCAAAACATAAAACGCAGTGGCTCAAAGAAACTGGCGTAAAGTATCAGATCCAGTTTTCGATAATGAACGACGTCGCGGCACTGTATATTGACACAACCGGCGCTGGTCTGTATAAGCGCGGGTATAGACTAGCCGGAAATGCCGCGCCGCTTCGGGAAACCTTAGCTGCCGCTATCGTTAAGCTGTCACGATATAGGGGGCGAGAATCGGTTTGCGACCCGTTTTGCGGATCTGGAACTATACCAATAGAAGCTGCTCTGGCTGCCATCAATCGTGCGCCGGGGATGAACCGCAGTTTCCAATCCCAAAAATGGGTTTGGCTAGAAAGACGCGTCTGGGCCGATGCCGTTCAGGAAGCGAAGAGCCGTGAGTTTCACGGAAGTTATGATATTTGGGGTGGTGATATCGACCCAAAAAGCATCGACATGGCGACGGCAAACGCGAAACGGGCGGGAGTATCGAGCCACATCCGTTTTGAAACAGCAGACGCGTTGGAGTTTTGGCGAGATGTCCCAGGCGGCATAATAATGACTAATCCGCCATATGGCGAACGCGTCATGCTACATAGCGAAGCCGAGAGTATCTATCGCGGTTTTGGCATAGCCTCGAAAAAACTTAATGACTGGAAGATGTATATTCTATCGTCGCACGCAGAATTTGAGCGCATTTTGGGGAAAACTGCGTCTAAGAAGCGTAAGCTTTACAACGGAATGATAAAATGTGACTTATATATGTATTATTAGCGCTTTAGGGAGCAAAAGGTAGACTATTTCATCTTTCCTACTGAAATCTGTTTTTTGGCGCGTCCTATAAGCAATCTGGCAATATCTCAAGAAAACTCATGTTTCTGAGCGAAACCAGGCGATAACTGGAGATAATGGTAAATTATCTGCGCATTTGTAGAAAAAGTGACAGTTTTCCCGTTTGCGAAATGTCGGGAGATAGATTATTATTATAGCTGCGTTAGCACTCGATGCTTGAGAGTGCTAACGCAGCCAGGTTATCTTAATGGAATATACTGTTGAAGGAGGTTATCAATGATGACATTAAAGCCACTGGCGGATCGCGTTATTATCAAGCAAGTCGAGGCTGAAGAGACGACGAAGGCTGGCATCATACTCACAAGCGCGGCGCAGGAGAAGCCCCAGGTGTATGAGGTCATGGAAGTCGGCCCCGGCGGGACTATTGATGGCAACGAGGTGGTCATGGTCGTGAAAAAGGGCGACCGAGTTATCACGGGCAAGTACAGCGGAACAGAGGTTAAAATAGACGGCGTAGATCTGACTATAGTACGCCAAAACGACATTCTTGCCGTGGTCGAATAATTTAGAGGAGGTAGAGTATTAATGGCAAAACAAATTATTTATGGAGAAGACGCCCGCAGGGCTTTAGAAAAAGGGGTTAACCAGCTCGCGGATACCGTCCGGCTTACGATCGGCCCAAAAGGCAGAAACGTTGTACTAGATAAAAAGTACGGCTCCCCTCTTATCACGAACGACGGCGTAACGATTGCCAAAGAGATCGAGCTGAAAGATCCCTTTGAAAATATGGGCGCGCAGCTTGTCAAAGAAGTCGCTTCAAAGACCAACGACGTAGCAGGCGACGGCACAACTACCGCGACTATGTTTGCGCAAACTATGATACATGAGGGCATCAAAAACGTCGCGGCTGGCGCGAACCCGATGGTCATGAAAAAAGGTATAGAAAAAGCGGTCGTAGTCGCTGTCGAGGCGATCAAAGCTAATTCCAACCAGGTTTCCGGTTCAGAAGACATAGCGAGGGTAGGGGCGGTTTCGTCAAGCGACGAGACGATAGGTCAATTGATCGCGGAGGCGATGGAAAAGGTTTCCCGTAACGGCGTTATTACCGTTGAAGAATCAAAGACTGCGGAAACATATTCGGAGGTGGTCGAAGGTATGCAATTTGACCGCGGCTACATAACGCCATATATGATCACTGACGCGGAGAAGATGGAATCGGTAATCGACGACCCGTATATCCTCATAACGGATAAAAAAATATCGAACATCCAGGAAATTCTCCCTGTCCTCGAACAAGTAGTGCAAGCTGGAAAGAAACTTGTGATAATCGCCGAGGACGTCGAAGGCGAGGCTCTGGCGACAATAATTCTCAATAAGATCCGCGGAACTTTCGTGTGTCTGTGCGTTAAAGCGCCCGGGTTTGGGGATAGGCGCAAGGAAATGTTGCGCGACATCGCCGCGTTAACAGGTGGCGACGTCATATCCAGTGAACTTGGCATGGAACTTAAAGAAGCGACCGTTGACATGCTTGGTAAGGCGAGGCAGGTCAAAGCTTCAAAGGATAATACGATTATTGTCGAAGGCTCCGGTAAACCGGAAGATATCAAGGCTAGGGTCAACCAGATCAAGAGCGAAATCGAAATCACTACTTCCGACTATGATAAGGAAAAGCTCCAGGAACGCTTAGCGAAGCTCTCCGGCGGCGTAGCCGTCATCAAGGTCGGCGCTGCCACTGAAACCGAGATGAAAGAGAAAAAGCTCCGCATGGAGGACGCCCTCAACGCTACCCGCGCAGCAGTCGAGGAGGGCATTGTTGCCGGCGGTGGTACGATATATGTCGTCGCGGCTAAAGAAGTGGAAAAACTTCTTGATAGCGCGTCTGGCGATGAGAAGACCGGTATGACGCTTGTCGCCAAGGCTCTCGAATGTCCTGTCGAGCAGATCGCGCTCAACGCGGGTCTTGAAGGCGCCGTCGCGCTTGACAAGGTTAAAAACGCGAACGACGCTTCGTTCGGTTTTGACGCCGCGAAACAAGAATACTGCGACATGATAAAAGCTGGAATCGTAGATCCTACAAAGGTTTGCCGTTATGCCCTTGAGAACGCGGCTTCTGTCGCCTCAATGGTGCTGACGACCGAGTCCCTAGTCGCCGATATACCCGAGCCACCGGCACCGATGCCAGCAAGCCCGCCAGACATGGGCGGAATGTACTAAGGCGAGCGCTAACACAGTCAAAACATGCTAGACTATACGCGCTCGCAGCGGCTAGTATCTAGTGGTTAGTGGTTAGTAGACGAGAGATACGTGTGAAAATAACTTGTTATTTATTGCGGTTAAGGGGAGCGGCTTTTTGCCACTCCCCTTTTTCTAACTATCCGACTGATCCCGCCGTTCTTTTTTTCTCAGTCTCTTGTGTTCATACATTCTCTCGTCAGCCACGCTTAAAATGTTGCTGGACGGCATATCGTTTTTTTCGTCGACAGCCACAATTCCGTAGCTTATGCTGTAGCGGAAGCCTTTTCCGATCAGGTACTCGTCGTTTTCGATCGCGTCTGAAATCTTAGCCATGTGATTGTGAGCACCGTCGTTGTTGATATCGGGTATGAGCAGCATAAACTCGTCCCCGCCTAGACGGCAAACAACAGCGTCCGGAGAAAACGCCGCCAAGTGGCTAGATACCCTTATAATGTATTCATCCCCCTCATTATGCCCGTGCGCGTCGTTTACATATTTCAAGCTGTCCAAATCCACAAAAACTAGCGCAAACCGTTTCTTGGCTTCCACCCAATCGCTCAGAGTCAGCATTCCATAAAATCTGTTGTATACGCGGGTCAAGGAATCGCGGTATACCTTGTCTTCAAGTTCCAGCCTTTGCTTTCTCTCATCGCTGATGTCGTTGATGACAAGCGCAACTGCGTTTATCCGGTTCCATTCAATAGAATATGAGTTGACCTCCAGATACCGTTCAGCGTCGCCTTGGCCAAGCTTTATCTCGCAGTAGTAGCTGCCGTTCATACTTTGTGGGTCGGGCAGCTTTTCCATAACTTTGTGTACATAGTCCGAGTCTTTGTACAACTCTTTTTTTGCCAGGTTATTAAAAAGTAAAACCTCATGTTTTTCCGCTGCGACTACAAATAACTGTTGCGGTATGTAATGCGTGAGGCTGCTTAGCAGCAGGTTGCTTTGTTCCAGCGCTTTGGCGTGTTTTTTACTTTGGTTTATTTCGTTTTCCAGTTTTTGCTGACGGTCAGCTAATTGTTCAACTATCGTATTAAACCCGTCGGCAAACTCGCCCATAAAATCGACGTGTTGCCCGTAGTCTCCCAACGCCACCTGCTTGGACTGCCATGTCAGGTGTTTGAGCCTTGCGTGGAGGGATTTGAGAGGCGCGGCTATTTCGTTTTCGGGCGGTGGCGGCATGGCGCTCAAATCACCTTTAGCGAGGGCGTTCGCAAAGTGATTGTATTGCTCAAAACAACGTGCGAAAAACATCAGCGTTTTACTAAACACAATGAAATCTTCGTCAAGCTTCTCAATTTCAAGCTTGGCTTGGCTCGTGCCGTAGAAAATTTCGCGTAGGTACGCAAATAATAAGTCAGATGTGGCGCTCATACGTCAACCTCAGTAATAGCTTGCAATGACATGATAATACCAATCGTGGCAGTCAACTGGTTGCCGGAGCAGCCTTGAATCTGCAAACGCGGTCCCCTGTCGCCCAACAGTCTGTCTCGCGGACATTGTATTTTTTCCCTGTGTACGCTTCCAGTATGCCTGAAATGAACCCTTCACCGTATGCGCAAACGCTTTCGTTGGTCACTGGCAGACCACTACAGTCTAAATCTTCCGCTACCGTGAGGATAATCCCTCCGTCTTCAGGGCTATAGCACTCCACCCGCAGTATTCCTATCTTCAGCATCCTCAACGCCTCCTGGAGGTTTGAGATAAAGCCGTCAAAGTCCTTGCCTAAGTCTAACATATTTTTAGCAAATTCAGCCCCTGCTAAAAACCCAGCCTTCCGGAAGTAGTCGTTTGCTTTGGTCTTCCCAAATTCACAGACCAATACGTCAAGGATCGCAAACTGCATAAGCCTGTATACAAGAACAGGCATGTCTTCTCCCAGGTTGCTACGTCCGCGTCCGATGTCGCCTACGCTTTGCCATGAAAATGGTATTTTTGAATCAATATTAAAGAAATTAAATACGTTTTCCATGTCGAACCTCCATTATCTGCTTAGAACATGAAACCAGTATGGATGCAGCTTTGTAATAATTACGAAACAGTCGTCTGGATTCGCATTATTGTAAACCAAACGAACTACCGCATTATATACCCAAGCCTGCTTTTTCGCAAGCCTATATGGCAACATTCACTCTTCTTTCTGGAAAAAGGGTAAGAAAAAAAGTGGTCTTCAAAATTGATTTTCTTCAAAATTATGTGATTCATTTGACATTTCGGCCAAAATAATGCAAAATGGTTATACATTAAAATGTTAGAGGTAATGTTATGCCATCATGGTTGAAGGATGCCGTTTTTTATGAGATCTATCCCCAAAGTTTTTATGATTCAAACAGTGACGGGATAGGCGATATACCAGGCATCATACAAAAGCTGGACTACATACAAAATCTTGGCTGCAACGCGCTTTGGCTAAACCCGATATACGACTCCCCTTTTTGGGATGCCGGGTACGATATACGCGAGCACACAAAAGTGGCGCCGCGCTACGGTACGAATGAGGATCTTTCGCGCCTGTTCCGCTCCGCGCACGAGCGCAAAATCCGTGTATTGCTGGATTTAGCGCCAGGTCATACCTCAATCGACCACCCTTGGTTTGTCGAGGCAAAGAAAGCGGCAGAAAACCACTATTCGGGGCGCTATATTTTTACGCGATCCGTTTGGGATAGTCCGCCAGGCTACCGGTGGGTAAGCGGCATAACGGAGCGCGACGGCAATTTCCTTGTAAACTTTTTCAGCACACAGCCAGCCTTAAATTACGGTTTTCATAATATTGACTACCCTGAGTGGCAGAACCCGCCCAACCATCCTGACTGCAAGGCGACACTGGAAGCTTTAACAGATATCATGCGTTTTTGGTTGGATAGCGGGGCGGATGGTTTCCGTGTAGATATGGCGGATTCCCTTGTTAAAAACGACGAAGAAAAAATAGGTACTGCCAGGCTCTGGCGCTCGGTGCGAGAAATGCTGGACAGGGAATACCCCGACGCTGCGATGGTTTCCGAATGGAGTTCACCGGAACTCGCCATTAACATGGCAGGGTTTCACATGGACTTCTATCTGGATCACCGGCATAACGGCTATCACAACCTCGTACGAAGGCGGGAGGGCGGGGTAAACCGCTGCTACGTCGCAAATGGCGCGCCTGGCGACATCGCACTCTTTACTGACGACTATGTTCCCAAATATGAACATGTTAAGGAGAATGGATACATTAGCTTTTTAACGTGCAACCACGACACCTCCAGGCTTACGCGTTATTTGGGGGAAAGCGAAATTAAGCTTGCTTATTGCCTGATATTCACTATGCCCGGTGTGCCATTCCTTTACTATGGCGACGAGATCGGGCTGCGGTTTGTTGAAGGGTTGCCCAGCAAAGAAGGCGGTTATGACCGTACAGGCTCGCGAACTCCAATGCAGTGGGCACCAGGCAAAAACCTGGGCTTTTCAGAAGCCGCCCCCGCTTCGCTATATTTGCCTATCGACAGCAATCCTGGCGCTCCAACTGTAAGCTCCCAGCAAGACGACCCCTGTAGCATCCTAAATACAGTCAAAACGCTTATCGCCTTGCGACGGCGTTACGCGGATCTGAATGCGGACGGTGATTTTGCGGTAATACGCGCGGAGCGTGGAAATCCACTTTTTGTCTATAGACGCGGATCGCTGTTCCTGTTTTCCAACCCTGGAGATAAAAAAGCCAGTATGGATTGGGACATGCCGGAGGCGCTAGGCGATGTTATATTTACTATCGGACGTTTTGAAATGAATAATGGTCAGGCTATCCTCTCTCCGCAAAGCTTCGCCATCGTTAACACACAAAAGTAAATTAAAACGGGCATATCTGTCGAAGAATAGTTCCGCTCTACTGCATTCGTCGAAAATACCACGGTAGAACACGCTTTATCAGGTACTTCCTCTTGCCCAGGGTTTCGAGTGTCATGCTTTCTAGGAGGCTGTGATACAGGCAAGCTCGCTCTAAATCGCAATCAGACGGCGGTATGTTGCCAAAATGCGAAGCCATCATCGCGACAGCAATGTCAGCAAGTTTGGCATCTCCTAACACAACAATGCGATCAATGCGCTTTGGGAATGTCCCAAGCGTTTCATCCGGTAAGACTGTCAGTTCTTGCAGCGCTAGCAATTTAAGCGTATCGTTATAGAATGCGTCAAGCTGTTTTGACGGCTCTGCGACGTGCTGACGCACAGCTCCGAGCTCCCATACCCGAGTTATCCGCCTCGGCCCCGCCCATAGCGCCCACCGATAAAGCCCGTACAGCACCGGAGTGAAAAGTCCAATTATCAACAATGCCAGCGCGGCTCTTCCGCCTAAGCCGTCTAGTGGCTCAGCTAACGCAGGTTTTCCGCCTGGTCTTTCAGGCGGAGGGGTTGGCGGCGCGGGGGGCGGCATAGTCATCTGCAGGTTGCCTTCACCCACGTTATCGCCCAGTGGCGCCCCGGCATCCCAGGACAGCGGGTCGAAAGCAACCCATCCTATCCCTTCAAAATATACCTCGCTCCACGCATGCGCAGTCAAGCCGGTCGCCTGATACTGATAGTCCCCGCCCCATGGGCTATCGGTGAGCGCGAATCCCTGTACGTAGCGCGCTGGCAAACCGCAGCAGCGCGCCAGTACAGCCATCGCCGTAGCGTAATAAACACAGTAACCTTTGCCGCTTTCAAGGAAAAATGCGGTGAAGTCCACGCCTTCCGGCGGCGTTTCTGGTTGGAGTGTATATGCGTTGTTTTCAGCGAGCCAACGACTAATAGCTTTAGCTTTCATATATGGGGAAATGATGCCGCCTGTCACGTCCGACGCAGTTCGACGTACCTTGTCCGGCAGATTTTCCGGAAGCTGAGTGTATCTCTCAGATACCTCGGCATAACGTTTTTTGTCACTCGTCTGCTCTTCCAATTGCTCGAACAACTCATCAAATCCGTCAACCTTGGTGTTCCAAACCAAAGAGCGTATGGTATACTCCGCTTTGCGTGGCGCGTAAGTCTTTATGAAAACGTCGGATCGCCTGTTAAAATAAGCGTTTGAGCCATCCAGTTGCTTTCCCAATGATATGCCATATACATAACCTGTCGTAAATAGCGCTCCAAGCGCCGCTTTTTCATGTACGACGCTGATGCTAATTTCTTCAGTAAGCTGTTTGTACAACGCTTTGGCTGTAGCTGTTCCGACTGGTTTATCGAGATCGAACGCATCCTTTCTATCACCGCGCCATAATATGCTGTCGAAGCGGAGAGTGCCATCTTGACGCGACGCGCTCCATCCTTCGCCGCTATAATAGTC